>CAHJXG010000548.1 GCA_903644035.1 Rhodospirillales bacterium | reverse complement strand
CAGGGCCCGACCAGGGCGCCGCTGGTCCGGACGCGGACGGCGGCGCCCGCCGTGACCTGCCAGTGCCTGTGTCCCCGGTCGTCGAGGTACTCGGTTTCCTTGCCCTCGACCTCGTAGACTTCGCCCTGAACAAGGTAGGCGCGCTCCCGGAGCCGGACGATCAACCGCCCGCCCTCGCCGGTGCGGCCGGAGAAAATGACGCCGGTCGGACCGGCCCACAGAACGTCCGTGACGGCCACCTGCACCGGCATCAGAACCGCGGCGGGAGACCGCCGTCCTCGAAGACGCGAAGGCGCGCCTCCAGGGACGAGCGCGCCAGCCTGAGCGCCTCGACCTCTGCCCGCGTCTGCGCGAGCTCCTCGATCAGCACCGCGGCGGCCGCGGATTGCTCCGTGGCCGCCTGGGCGTCGCGCCTGGCCTGCGCGCTGACGCGCGCGATGCCGTCGTGGATCGCCTGATCGGCGGCCTCCCGATCCGCACGCGCGCCGATGCGCAGCTGTTCCTGCTCCTCCGCCAAGGCGTTGACGACCGTCTTCACCGCCTCCTTCCTGAACAGGTGCTGCGCGTCGGACGGCCGAAGGCCGAGTTCCCGGCACAGCGCAGCCACGTTGACCTTGCCGTCAGCCGTGGCGGGCAGGCGACCCCCTCGTCCCACGAAAGCGTCCAATGCCGACAGGACATCGGCCTCGACATCGCGCCTGCTCATGCGACGATTTCCCGAGCACCGATCAACGCCGGATGCCCGGCACCGGCGATGGTGATCGGGGAGCCGATCGCGGCGGTGATGGCGGCCGCAACCTCATCCTCGAGACGCAGATCCTGGAGCCGCATCGCGCCCGACGTCAATGCGGCGATCTCTTCGCGCTCGACGCGCTCCAAGAGCAACCGGCTGAGTGCATCCTGACCTCGCCGTTTGGTCACCGGGTCAAGGGGGGCAAACGTCAACGGCTGATTTCCGCTCCGCCACATGATCGCGTCAAGGAATCTGTCACGTGCCGCTTCGGTTTCGGCGTCGTGGAGGATGGGGTGGATTCGGCTTCCGGCGGTGATGATCGCCGCCTGCTCGAACTCGCTGACCTCGAGGTACTCGACCACGGAGTCACCGTCCTGCGCCACCAATGCGTTCACACTTCCATCGCCGTCCGAATCCGCTGCTTGTTCGACCTTGTGGCAAGCTTCAATCAGATTCTGCGTGTTCCACATGCCGTTGGCCACAATCACGATCTCGGCGTTGACCGCATCCAACTCGATACGGCGCCGCTCGAGATCTTTCGACAGGCGCTGCCGGTTCGCGGTATCGGATACCTTCTTGTGCTGCGCACGCAGGTCATTGATTTCCCGTTCCAGTTCGGCACTGCGCTCGGACTTCGAGGCCAACTGGCGGGCGAGCTTGGTGCCGTAAAGCCACAACGGGGTACGCCAAGCCGGACCGGTGATGAAATGACGACAGAGGATGCAGTTGCGCTCGCCGCCTTCGACCGGCCCGTGGATGTTTTGGACGACGCCGCCGGGCCGCTTGTTTTTGCGGATGCAGGGTCCGCCGTCGCCGCAACGCTTGCCGTCCCAGGGGCAGATCCCGATCCCAGTGTCGGACCAGCACACTTTGTCCGTGGCGTCCATCGATGTGGCGGCCTGGAGACCGTCCTCATGAATGAACGCGGCCTTTTTCTGGGCGGCCTCGTACTTGGCCGATTTCAGGTCCCGGATCCACGCCTCAGCCTCGACCGCCTCTCGCCGTTGCGAGGCTTCATTGAGGGCTTGGTTGATCATCGCGGGATCGAACTTCAGGTAGTAAAGCGTCATCAGGATCGTCTTGTGGCCAGCGACGAGCTTGCTGATGACCTCGATTGGGACTTTCTGGTGGAACATGAGGGTCAATCCGGCGACCCTCAGGCCGTGTGGATTGTACCTCGACGCGTATGGTTGTTTTGTCCGCGCTTGGCGTTTGACGATCTGAACGTGATCCTCGGGGGAATTGGCCTTATTCCAGCGGTGTTCGACCTCCGCCATCAACAGGTTCCAAAAGTTGCCTGTCCGCCTCATGTTGGGTGGGCAGCCCTGACGGCTGCCCCGACTTTCGACGGGCAAGCGGAATAGGGGGAAAATGTCGGGGTAGCCTTCGAGCTTACCCTCTTCCGCGTCCTCGACGTTGTCGACGTAGAGTTCCGGACCGATCGGGAACTTGCAGGGGTTGTTGCGCTCCTGCCAGAGTCGGAGGTCGTGGAACAGCTTGTGCAACTGCTCGTTTTGCCAAGGAACGACGTAGGGTGCCCCGGTCTTGTTCGTGTTGACCGAGAATCCCGTGATGCTCTTCGACTCCGAGCCGGTTCGACGGGCGTAGCCGCGATCGCCGTCGCCTGGCGCATGCCGCCGCCAGTAGCCCATGTTGGGCCCATGGTTCGAGTCCCACGACAGGGTACCGCCATCGAACCGCATGATGTCCCCCTCGCCGCTATCAAGTCGTTTCATTTGTCCAACTCGAAGGGGCAGGTGAAACAAAGACAGGAACAAAGTAGGCAGAACGGGGCAGTAAATCTTTTCCGAGGCACCGTTCGTGCGGATCACCGTTTCCGCACAAGCCCCCGACTTCCCCGGCCATCCGTGCTCTCCTTCCTCAAGGATCTCCCGGGCAAGCTGATAGAATCTCATGGGGAGCGGCCTGGATTTCGCTTCGGTCGGGTGGCTCGTTTTGCCCCCCAGTTTTGCAACGTTCTTAGCAAGCTGAACGTCTGAAGCGGTCACCAGGGGGTGGACAGGCACCGCCTTCCCCTGGTCCCGAACCGCCAGTTCCGAAACCAGGAAATCAGAGAAGCGCTTTGCGTAAGCGATCGTTTGGATGAAGGCTGTCCCTGCTTCGGGCTTTGCTGCCTGTTGCCGCCGCTTGATCAGGTATTCGGCGAACCCTGGCTCACGGCGAGGCTGCGAGAGGAATACTGCGACATCGGCGATCTCGGGAGTTGTGAAATGGTTGTCCAGCCATTTCACAAAATGCATGAACATCTGCCGATACATCGGGGAGAATGCTGGCTCGTTTGAACGCCAAGCAGTAAACATTCTCATCCAAGGTCGGATGTGCTCCGGAGGATTTCGCTCGATGTCTGTCCAGTAATGCAGAGCCGTTGTATCAGTCCGCCTTTGCCTGGCATACACAGACACTTGCTGGTGCCCTGTCAGCCTCGCGTAAGCGTAGGTCAGTTCTCGAAGGCATTGGAAAGCGATCTCTTTCCGACCGCCCCAGAACTCTTGCTTCCAACGAGTATCTTCTGGATTGCGGAAGAAGCGCAGCCACGCCAAATATGCTTCAGGTGGTAGCTTGCTGATGTCGTCGGCACCGGCAGTGGAGGCGCATAGGCCCGCCATGATCAAGCGGAGGAGGTTTTGGTAGTCTGTTCGCCGCCCCTCACACTTGAGTTTGTCTGTAAATGCGTATAGCCCCGCGGCACCAAGTTCCCGATGCATGGATCGACCCAGCGGCGTGTTTTCCAGAATTTGCCTCGCCACGCGGTGCGTGACCCGCTCGCTGGTTCCAGTAGTGAAGTGGATGGGGCTTAGGAGGAGAGAACCATCGGCGTGCTGCTTCAGGATTGTGTCGACGCTGGCCTTGTGGCCGTCTGCCGTGGCCTGATGCCGGTCCATGTTCGTCGGATGGTCGACCGCTCTCCGGAGCGCCGGAGGCAAACTGATTAGGTCGCTGATCAAGGTCTCGACGATGTCCCGGGTGAGAGGATCAGACGCCGGGAAGGCATCATCCTCCGTGTCATTGATGCGGATCGTCTTGCCGTCGTGCTCGAAGGTCTTCATGGAATTTTCCCCATCGCCCGGTCGCGCACGTCTTCCAGAGCCTCCTGGAGATTGCGGAATGTGGCTTTGAGATCGCCGATTTCGCCGCGCCGAGTCTTCTCGGCGGCCGCGGACAGCATCGCGTCCACATGCTCGTTACGTGGCTTCGTGTAGGTCAGCTGGCTCAACGGGCTGATGTGGTGCATGCACTCCTGGATGTAATTCGGGGAGATCCCGAGTTCGGCGAGCAAGGCCCCATACAGATGGCGGGGACCGTGCAGCGTCGTGCCCAACAGCTTGGAAACGACCAGCGCTTCGTCGCCGTACTTCGCCTGGAGCCGTCCCAGTGCCCGCACCCACGCCTTGCCGAAGGCGGCGTAGGTGTAGGGATCGCCTGCCGCCTCCTCGTCGCCCTCGTGGTTGGACCCGCCCGCGCAGACCAGCAGGAAGGGATGATCACGCAGTCCACGCCTGCGACGTTGGCGCATCAGTCGCGGGCGCACCTCCGAGATGTACTCCTGGAACGTTGCCCAGAAGATGTCTTCGACGCCGTCGAAGGGCAGCCAGTAGAGCGGTGCCCACCACTCGTTATTGCACTTGATGCCCTTCCAACCTGCATGAAGCCTGCCTCCGCCAAGGTTACGCGGCTCCATCCCGCAGAAGGTGCGCAGGTACTCCTGACGGGTCATGCCGCCATGGACCTCGTGCGTCACCCTGGCGTTGACGGGGTGATGAAGGAACACAGTCGGCGCGCCGTCCACGCGTTGGACGTCGCTCACCCATAGATGAAGCGGCTCGCTCCGCCGCAGCCCGCCGAAGGCACACAGCGTGGTCGCCAGCTTGGCGGTCAGGTCCTCGTGGACTTCAGAAGTTTTCGACCCGCGCACAATCGTGAAGCCCTCCCGGAACAGCGAACCAAGGTACTGCCGCGGAAACTGCACGTGATCGGGCACATCGAAGCTCCGGGTGTCCCGGCCCAGGATGTCCCGGTTGACGGGAGGGCGTTGCTGCCCCTGCTCCTTCAGGTGTGCGAGAAAGCTGACTTCTTTGCGGAAGCGCGCGACGTAGAGGAAACGGATCGCATCGCGCCCGCTCGCAGGGGGCCGACGATCGGCTTCCACCAAATCGCCGAGCCGGTCTCCATAGCCGTTGTCGTGCAGCCAGCCGACGAAATCCCGGATCCCGCGGACCATCCCCAGCGCGCTGTCCGGCGAAGATCTCGGGAGCCAGAACAGGCCCGTGTCGTCGCTCAGGCCCTGTGGCCCGGACTGCACCGTGCCGCGGCTCAGGTGATTCTCGAACTGGGCCAGGGCGACGCGGTGGAAGTTCAGGAGCCCCTCCTCGGCCACCACACGAAGGGCTGTGCTGCGCTGGCGCAGGTAGTCATAGAGCAGGCCCAGGCCGCGCGCCCGCTCCAGCATCCACGTCATGGACATGGCCGAGTGCGCGATGAAGTAATCCGTCAACGAGTTCAGCGGCCTGAGCTTCTCGGCGCCGCCCTCGTCGTGCTCCGCCAGGTAGAGGACGGGAACCTCCAAGCCCGGAATGCTTGGAATCCGCTGTTTCAGGATCACGTGGTGCAGGCCTCGTCGGAACTGCCGGATCGAGACCCGACCGTTCGATACGGTCAGTGCAGGACGCGAAGCGGCGCCCGCGCTGCCATCACGGCAGCGATTTCCATTGATAATCATGGTGAGTCCCCATCAGCGAATGGACGACCGCGACGGGTGCCGCGGCGAGCTCGGGCGAATCAGCGCCGGGCTATTCGCGGGTAGGGAACGGGGTGGTAGATGCTCGCCATATCAGGTAGAGCATGGCCAGGGACTAGACGCCAAGCGTCCGTCGAAAGGCAAAGTTTTACAAGGCCTAGTGGACAGTCACCAGTACGACTTACAAGTGCACACATCAGAATTGCGAGTATCCGAGAACCAAATCCAGCCAATGGACAAAAGCAGCGATGCCGGGATGCCGCCCCGAGGGCGACAGCTAGACGAGTATGCTTATGGCTATGGACAGGATCGGATGCATGGCGGAACGGCTTATGCCTCAATTCACTCGGTTTGTCGAGTCTCTTAGCCAAGACTCTCGGGAGCATCGCTGCCACGGCGACCCTACGGGCGACTAGACGAACCACGGCATCACCGTGTCGGTCGGTGACGGAACAAGGAGGACACGTCCGCCAGCCATGAGCATGACGGTCGTGTCGCCGCACGCATTCGCGTCGCAGAGTGCCACCACGGCCCCAAGCCGAATCGCGTGCCTGACGCCGTCGTTGTCGATTAACGGCACGAACGGCCCCATGCGCCTGTCGCTAGTCATGAGGCTCATGACTGCCTCTCGACGCCGACTGGCTTACCTTCACGCAAAGCGCTGTTTTGCAAGGGGTAAAGGTGCCTGTATGCGCGGGTCCATCCAAACTCCGGAGCTAAGGCCAGGAGTTTACCGTAGCGGACAATAGGCTCGCTCACGCCGGGGTGGCCACAATTGCCGCCGATGAGGTGGGACATCGCCACCATGCTGACCGTGCAGGGATCCAAGATCGACGCCGCCTCGAGATTTCGGGACGACGGCACTCTACCGTCTCCGAGGCACTCGAAGGTGGCGACGAGCGATTGCAGCCACCTCAGAACGAACCCGATGTATTTTGTATGGCTCATTTTGACTGTCCCATCTCTGTGTCGGATTCTCTGGCGAGTGGCGCCAAAGATGATGGAGTGAGCTTACGATCAGGTAGAGCAATGTGGTTTCGCAAAAAACGCGAGCCTACTATGCTGACATGTTGATTTTAACATCAGTATATGCTTTCTACGATATGAGTTGACACTTTATACAATGTTGACAAAGATTCGAGTTCTTGAAAGGAGTTCTTGGTTTGCATTGTAAAATCCGATATTTTTAGAGGTGCTTGCCAAGGGGTAGATTTCTGGTTCGGGATGCGACTGCCCCTGCCCCGCCTTCGATGACGAGGCGGAAGTTGCTCAGGGCTCCTATTGGGCTCCGAGGCTGTGCCCAGGATGGCCCCGGCGAGCGCCCCCGGCGCGGTGCGCTGCCTGGCCAAGTGGACGCCAGCAAGACCGAGAGCGAGTGTGCCGAAGATGAACCGAGGGGCAGTGATGGGCGGGGTCAGGAACACGCCTCCGCCATCCGCATCAAGCCGAAGAGTAAACCTTCCTGCCCTGGCCACCTTGAGTCTGAGCAACCAGTCCGCATTCGGCGGCCAGGGACAGTGCCGAGCCGAGGCGGTCGTTTATGGGGTTGACGGTCCTACTGCCCGGGCGACGTCGCACCCAGCCGCCTTCGTCCAGCGTGATGCGCAGGCGCTGGATCCCGTCGCCGTTGCGGGCGACCGACCAGCGGACGTGCTGCGCGATCACCCAGGACAGAATGATCTCCTCCCAAAAACCATGCAGCGAGGCGCGGCCTAGCCTGTGCGATCGCTTGCTGGCAGTCGCGAGCGGCAGGCGGTCCGGGTTGGGCAGCCAGCTCGGCCTGCAAGAGACCGGCAAGTGCACGCGCAGCCGTGAGTAGTCGCCCATTGAGCACCACCAATTGGTTCGTCCATACTCGATTTTCTTGCAGTCTATGTTGACAAGGAAAAATCGAAGAGTGTTAAGATTCAGAACTGGCATGCGTAGTGAGAGCATATAAAATGCTTTTAGAAATTTTTTACTTTGACTCTTGTGGCCGCGCTGGGCACTCTCAACATCGCCGGACGGCGTAACCTGCCCGGCTCAACGTAGGGAACAGCCAGACATGCTAGTCGAGTATGAACAACCACCGTGGCCACACCGCACGCTCAAGGCTGGCATGCTCACCCGAATGATCCTGTGTGCGAGCATTCCCCGGCCGGATAGGGGACCCGCCCCGCATGGCCGCATATCCGGTGGAGATTGTTGGCACATTGGCCAGCTGGATTCAGTGGATCCAGGCACACACGTTCCTCGTTCCGAGAAAGCCGACCGTGTCATCCGTTCGTGAAGCTGCCCGGGATGAGGAAGGCACCCGGGTTGGGCGCTATGTCCTCATTCGCGATGAGGACGGTTGCCTTCATGCGCTGAGTGCCTCGGCCATCGCGGGGCTGCGAGAGTGCGACGAGGGCTGCATGCTCCTCCTGACCGGGAGTCGAATGCTGCGCGTGTCGCATCCGCTCTCGCGTGTGCTCCAATGGCTCGCGATTTAGGCCGTCCAGCATGTTCAGCCGCCAATTGATGCTCGTGCCGGTCTCGATGCGAGCAACTGTGGACCGCGCGGTCTCCTGGCGGAGACGGAGTCCGCATCGGATGCCAGCGTTGCTCAGCGTAGCAGGAGCAGGAGCAGGAAACGTGCGGCAACGACACTTTCTGGACGGCTGCCTTGTTCTCCAGGAACCAGGGGATGTTAGAACCGTGACCTCACAAGATAAGAAAGCGTCAGCAGGCCAAACGGGCAGGCTGAACCGCATCAGCGCTCCAGGGCAGAAGGCTGAATGGCAAACGGTGATCGAGCGAGTCTGGGACTCTCACCGTATACGACCGTTTCCGCGAGGATGGATGTCGCCACCCCCTGACCCAGAGGCAGCCGCGACGATGGACGCCATAGTCAACCTTCACCGCGGCACAGCCCCCGATGACGTCGTGTATTACTTGGATGAGAAGCTGGTAAGCGGCGTGCTCGCCGGGGGACGTGGGACTGCAAGAAACAGCGGCCGATGGCGACATCGGATGGGAGTATTGTTTGCAGCACTGGATCCAGTCGGCGGCAGGGTTATCGCTCGCTGTATGCGCCGTCAGCGGAGCCGCGAGTTCATTCGCTTCCTGGACGTTCTCAACCGTGAGACGCCAACTCGGCATCAAGTGCACATAATCTTGGACAACTTCGCTCCTCATAAGCGTGCGACAGTACAGGAATGGCTGTCACGCCACTCACGGTTCAAGCTGCACTTCTCTCCGGTTGGAATGTCGTGGACCAACCTTGTCGAGCTTTTCTTCTCCGACCTTGTCAGGCGGCGCCTGAAGTGGAGCACCTATTCGTCAGTTTCTGAGCTTCGGGCTGCGTTGGCCAATTTCATCGCGTCAGCCGATGTCGAGCCGCGCTTTCAAATTTTCGGTCATCCGCGGACGGGCAGTCAACATGTCATGAATATCGCAAGTCGGGTCTGACCGAGCGTTCATTATGCGGTTCCCACCAGGACGGCCCGACGCTGCCCATCCGCCACGGTGCTGGTGGCAGCGCGGGCGTTGGAGAAAGACGTGCAACAGCGAGATCTCGCCAAGAAAGCGCAGCGAATACAAGGGCCAGCCCAGGTGGAGCGGATTGGCTCCGCCAACGCGCCGTGTATTCGCAATTGCGCCTTCGAGGTTCTCCATGTCTCTATCCCGTCGAGTCGGAGTCCGCACTCCTCACTTTCCTGAACCCAGCGACCTCACCGGAGAGGAGGTCGATACGTCCGCCTCCGATACTAAAATCCGAAAGAGCCTGCCGGATCCGGCCAAAGCCGCCGCGAGGATCATGCTGGCACGCGCAATCGCCGCTTGCGGCGCCCTGAGCGGTGTCATCGTCGTCGAGCCGTGGGACGCCGCATGGAGCGAGACCGTCGCGGACGCGTGGGCCGCCTTGGTCTCCGGGAAGGCGGACCTCGACGCCGATCTCCTTCCCCCATCCAGTGACCTGTCGCTGACCGTGATTTGGCACGTCGTGGTCCGAGAGGCCACGGATCGACGCCGGGGCGACAGGGACGCGGAGGAGGCGGCCGAGGCGCTCTGGAAAGGGCACAACGTCTGCGCCGTCTCGTCCTCGCCCGATCGGCACCTCCCGCGTGCGCTTGTGAGAGCGGCGGACCGGCACGTCGCCCTCGGCCCGCTCCTGCCGGACGGACTGTGCGAGGCCGCAGAAGCCGTCACGGGCGGCAAGCCGTCGCTCACGTTGAGCACCGCAGCCTGCGCGGCCGTGACGCCGGGCACCTTGAGGCTGGCGCGCCGGGCGGACCAGTCGGCCGACGACTATCTTCGGCGAGTCGCAGCGCTCACCGAGACCAGGGACGTGACCGCCGATGTTCCCGTTGCGACGCTTGACGACCTGCACGGGATGGGCGAGGCCGTGGTGTGGGGACGTGACCTGGCCGCCGACCTTGCGGCCTACAGGGCAGGCCACCTGCCATGGTCCGCCGTGGACCGCGGTTGCGTGCTGGTCGGCGCGCCCGGGACCGGGAAGACGACCTTCGCCCAGGCGCTTGCGCGAACCTGCGATGTGCCGTTGGTGGCCGCCTCGTATGCGAGGTGGCAAGCGAGGCGGGACGGTCATCTTGGCGACGTTCTGCGGGCTATGGCCGAAACGTTCGACGAAGCGCGCAGGGCGGCGCCGTGCCTCCTGTTCATCGACGAGCTCGACTCTTTCCAGTTGCGGACGGGGGAGACCCGGCATCGGGACTGGTGGACCTCGGTCGTCAACGCGCTCCTCGAGCATCTGGACGGTGTCGAAAAGCGCGAGGGCGTGGTCGTTGTGGGCGCCACCAACCATCTTTCCATGGTGGATCCGGCAATCATCCGGTCGGGCAGGCTGGACCGCACGCTCGGTATTCCAATGCCCGACCAAGCCGCCTTGGCTGGCATGCTCAGGGTACACCTAGGTCGTGACCTTGAGCACGCTGACCTGATGCCAGTGGCGCTCCATGCGGCGGGTGCCACGGGTGCCGACTGCGAGCGGTGGGTACGGGGTGCCCGGCGCCGGGCGCGGCATGCGGGCCGGACAATGGCGGTCGACGACCTGCTCGCCGAGGTCGGTGGCGGCGGGACGCGTCGGTCGCCGGATCACCTGGGCATCGTCGCAGTCCACGAGGCTGGCCACGCCCTCGTGCTTGCCTTGGAGCAGCCTGGAGCACTGCGCCATGCCTCCATCGCCCGCCGCTCAGACTCCGAGGGCCAAGTCGCCGCATTGCTCGCGGAGGCGCCGATCGACGAGGGCGCCCTGAACGCCATCCTCCAGCGCCTTTTGGCAGGGCGGGCCGCGGAGCACGTTGTCATCGGTCGCGTGACGGCCGGATCGGGCGGGCACGAAGGCAGCGATCTGGCGCAGGCGACCCGGATCGCGCTCGCGGCGGAGACCGCGCTGGGCTTCTCGGACCAGCCTTTGCTGTGGCGGGGGCTGTGGGACGGGCATGCCATCGGCCCGGTGCTGCTGGGCAACCCTCATCTCGCCGAGCGGGTCAACACCCGGCTCGAGGCCGCATGGGATAGGGTCTGCGCGCTGCTGAGGGCGCATCGCGACACCCTCGACGAGATCACCGGGCATCTCTTGGCACGCGGTGCCTTGGGCGGGGCTGAAATTGACGGATTGGTAACATCGCACGGGTCAGAAAGATGAGTGGTGATGCGGATGCGTGGCCGCCCGACACGCTCCGGCGTTCAGAGATCACCGACGAGGAAGCCAGGGCAATGCTCAGGGCTGCACTCAACCTGCTGGAACGCTGGAAGCTCAATGGCGGCGAGGCTCTCCGGCTGCTCGGCCAACCCGCCCCCGAGACTTACCAGTGCTGGAGGGCCGGGCAGGTCGCCGACCTTTCGCACGATACGGTTTGCCGGTTGGGTCACCTGCTGGGCATCCATAAAGCACTGCGCAGGCTCTTCGCCGAGCCCGAGCGCGGGTATGCCTGGATCAAGAAACCGAATGCGGCTTTCGGCGGACGTTCGGCGCTGGACCGGATGCTGGCAGGGGCGCCTGGCGACTTGTCCGCGGTTCGAACCTACCTGGATGGCGAACTGGGTGACTTTCAGAGTACGGTTGAGAAGTCGGGCCAGCGAAGTTGATGGCATGGTCGGTTGGCCAGCAACCCCCGTAGAGGCCGCCAGGGTGCAGGTGTTCCTGGGCGGCCCCTACACGGGTGCGCTCGAGTCGGTTCGCGCGCGCAGCCGCCGTCGAGGCGTAGGCCGACGCCCGGTGGCCCGGTGCCTGCTCGACGGTGCTGAGGCCGCCACGACTGTGACCAGGAGCGAACTGAAGGATTTGCGTGGGCAGCAATCGGCGGCCCGGCATCAGAGCGGGACCACCCCAGAGTCTGCAAGGTGAGCGGCGGCGTGATCTTCTACGGCGATCCTCATGGCGAATGGGGGCCGCTGCGCGTGGCCTGCCGGGATGAGCGGCCGGACGCGGCGGTGATCTTGGGCGACTGCGACCTCGCGCGGCCGCTGCGGATCCAGCTGGCCTCGTTGTTCGGAGCAGGCATCCCGGTGCACTGGATCCCCGGCAATCACGACACCGACAAGGCCGAATACTACGACTATCTTTGGGGCGACCACCCCGCGGGTATTCTGCACGCCCGATGCTGCCGGATCGGCGGGATGGCAGTCGCGGGCCTGGGCGGAGTGTTCAAGGGGCGGATCTGGTTACCCCAGCTGAACAACGGTGGGGCTGCGGAGCCGGTGCACGCGTCCCGCAAAGCGTGCCTGCGGCGTCTGCCCCGGCAGGAGCGGTGGCGTGACGGGCTGCCGCTCGGGATGCGCGACGCCATTTTCCCGGAGGACGTGGACGCGCTGAAGCGCTGGCACGCCGACGTACTGGTGACCCACGAGGCACCGAGTTGCCATCGCCATGGATCCGTCGGCATCGACCAGGCCGCCATGCACTGCCGCGCCCGCCTGATCGTGCATGGGCATCATCATGAAAGCTACGAAGGCGCGCTGCCGTCAGGCGCGCTGGTGCGCGGGCTGGCTAAGGCTGAGATCTTCCGGCTTCGGGAGAAGGACCTGCCATGAAACTCTGAAAATCTTCGGCGGGACGTGCGGGAGGAGCCTGAGTGTCGTGCGAGCCAAGCGTTGCGTTCCGAAATGCTGAAGGTGCCACAAAAGATCGGGCTGCGGTGACCCATCGTTTGAGCCCCGGGCGCGCCTGCTGTCTCAGCCCATCTCGGCAAGGATTATCGGAAACCGGGAAGCGCGCCCTGTGGAATGCGTCCTCGCGATCGCACCGACCGTACTCCTGGCGGAGCGTCTCCTCGACCGACACCGCCTTGCTCAGGCCTGGCGGCGTGGCCATCAGGACCGAGGCCGCCCCGGGTGGGCCCGTGCCCGTCGGCGGCATGGTGATCCGAGATGTCGCCGTGCACCCTCCCGCTAGCACCAGGAGAAATGCTGGTAAAGTCACCCTTAAGGATCTTATTCCTGCGCCACCCCTTGTACGTTCCCAGCGATCGGGCAGTGGACCCAGCGCAGTTTCCGGGAATCACTCGATTGCGCAATCGTCACTTTTGTCCGGTCGCGTGACAGCCGTCAACGGGCTGTCGGATTCGGCGTGCTGCCCGACCAGGCGCAAGGTGGTCACCCTTTTCTCTACGGTGCGCTTCGGGCATCGAACTCAAGCACGTCAGTGTGAAGTTTTCCCGCGGGCCGCACGGCAGGGTTGCCCTGATGGTGTACGGCTCTAAAGCTGACGCATGACAACGGCTTCCGAACCGGTTCGCCCCGTGCTTCGCTCCTGGCTGGCGACTGAGGTGCTGACGCCGCAGGTCACCAAGGACGGCTGGAACGGCCTTGCCGCCGACAAGCAGGGCCAGCAGCGCAACAAGGACATCACGGCGTCTGACGATCCTGGTCAGTGGGAAACGCCCGGAGATGACGATCCACCCCCTTGGCCATTGCGGCCGGAATCCTCGCTACCCGAGCAAGAGCAGTTCTCCCTCGGCACCGGCAATCCGACGCCAGAACCGAAAAAGCCACGTCCCTGGTATTCGGTGATCCTGGGTGCCCTGCCAGCCCGGCAAGCCTTCGAGCGTCTAGATGCCGCCTTCTCGGACGACGCCGACGAAGACCAGACCAACCGCCGGACCAAGGGACATGTCGTTGCTGCCAGCCTGATCCTGGACGAGTGGGGCGTGCTGGTGCCCGACACCTTATCCATCGCAAGCTTCGCTTGGGGGCTCGGCCACATGCTGGGGGGTGGCACCGCCGCTGCCCTGGCCGAGTGGGACAAGGAGGAGGGGCTCCTCAAGGCGCGGTTCGGCGGCATCCTTGCTCCTACAGGGCCGGACGGCAGCCCCCGATCGCTGACCTGGCGCGACCTGCGGTCAGCCTCCCGCACCCTGGCCGACGAGCTAAGGGTGCCATCCGACCTGTGGGTGATGACGCCCTGTGCCATTCGCGTCGTGCAGAAGCGGCCGCCGGAGGCCGACATCCTGTCCAGCTTCTACCTGCCCGACCTGGGGCTGGTCTTGCGCGAGGCCGACAACCTGCCGGAGGCGGCTGCGCGTTACTTCGGCCTGCGTCCACCGGAACGGCCCTGGGACGCGCTGACCGACCGACCCCAGCTTGCGGACCTGCTGCAACCTGCCTTGTTCCCGCTGGGCCGTTGGCCCGGCCCCGGACTGCACCCCCTGACCTTGCTGCAACAGGCGGCGGTCAACGCCATCGTGCGCGACCTCGGCTCCGGTGGCCTTGCCGCTGTGAACGGCCCGCCGGGGACGGGCAAAACCACGTTGCTGCGTGACTTGGTGGCGTACGTGCTGGTCTCCCGTGCCGAGGCTCTTGCCAGCCTTGACGACCCCTGCGGCGACCTGTCGGGGCTGAACCTGATGGACTTCGCCGTGGTGGTGACCAGCACCAACAACGCAGCGGTGGAGAACGTCAGCCTCGAACTGCCGGTGCGGGACAAGGCGTTAGATGCGTCGTTCTGGCGCGACCAGGGATTAGAGTACTTTGCCGCCACCGCCGACGCCGTGCTGGACGTGCCGTCGGCGGCACCAGACAAGGAACACGCCTGGGGGATGATGGCGGCCCGGCTGGGCAGTGCCAAGAACCGGCGCGCCTTCTTCGAGAAGTTCTGGTGGGACCGGGATTGGGGTCTCAACGACTGGCTCAACCTCGTCGGGTGGCCCGATGCCCCGCAGAACCGCAGCAGGCAGCCCGGCAAGTTGGCCTTGCAGGACCCGCCGCCCCGCTTCCCCGAAGCTATGGCGGACTGGCGACGGGCGCGGGATGTCTTTCGGCAGGCCTTGGAGCGCTGCCACCACCTGCGGACGTATTTGGAGGAACTCGGCGAGGCCCGGAAGCAACTGGGGCAAGTGGAAGCACAGCTTCCGGCGGCCAAGGAGCAGTTGGACGTCGCCGAACGCGACCTCGCCTCCGCCAAGCGGGCCGCCAACCGTGCACGGGACGAGCACGCGGAATACATCGGGCAGGAGACGACCGAAGTGGGCAAGCTGGCCGCCCTGTCCTCCGTGAAGCCGTATTTCCTGGCAAAGCTGTTTCGCACGTCGGCGTGGCGGACGCACGAGAGCGGCATCCGCGCGCAGGTAGGCAGGCTGGAGCAGGTCCAGGATGCGGCACGCGGCACCAAGGGTAGGCTTGCAGCCGCGATGGTCGAGGAGGAACGCTGCTCGGCGAGCCGGGAGGCGACGCTCCGGGCATTCGAGGCCCTGCGCGAAGACGCCGCACGGTTGTCATCACAGC
>CAHJXG010000547.1 GCA_903644035.1 Rhodospirillales bacterium | reverse complement strand
TCGGCACGGGCCGCGCCCTGGCGCAGACGGGCCAGCGCGACGCCACGATCCGTGTCGCCTCGCCGACGCCGGCCGGTGCGGTCGAGCCGGTCAGCACCGCGACCTCGGGCGGCCTCATCCTGCTCATGCAGACCGGCGAGTTCCTGATCTTCGACCAGCCGGACCTGGTGCTGCGCCCGATGCTGGCGCTGTCGTGGAAGCCCAACGAGGACGGCACCGTCTGGACCTTCGCGCTGCGGCCGAACGTGAAGTTCCACAACGGGCACGTCCTGAACGCCGACGACGTGGTGGCGACCATGGACCGGCTCGCCAACCCGAAGAACGGCTCGAACGCGCTGTCGGCGCTCCGCGGCGTCCTGTCGGTCGGCGGTACGCGCAAGGTCGATGACCTCACGGTTGAGTTCCACCTCGACGCGCCGAATGGCAACTTCCCCTACA
The DNA here is from genome assembly GCA_903644035.1 of Rhodospirillales bacterium. Classification (GTDB taxonomy): domain Bacteria; phylum Pseudomonadota; class Alphaproteobacteria; order Acetobacterales; family Acetobacteraceae; genus CAHJXG01. The sequence goes on along the minus strand of CAHJXG010000547.1, from coordinate 3,857 downwards.
TCGTGTCGTCCGACAACTACAACGCGATCATCCTGCCGGCCGACTACGCCGGCGACTTCGAGAAGACCTTCAACGGCACTGGGCCGTTCAAGCTGGAGAAATACACGGCGAAGGTCGGCGCGAGCTTCGTGCGCAACCCCGACTACTGGGGCACCAAGGCGCTGCCGGCGCGCACCGAATTCACCTTCTTCGCCGACCAGCAGGCGCAGATCCTGGCGCTGCAGGGCGGCCAGGTGGACATCATCTCCCAGGTGGCGGTGCAGGGCGCGCAGGGGCTGCTGAACGACCCCGACGCCAAGATCGTCAAGGTGCGCGCCGCCACGCACCGGCAGCTCCATATGCGCAACGACGTGCCGAAGTTCGCCGACAAGCGGGTGCGGCAGGCCATCGCGATGTCGCTCGACCGCCCGGCCCTTGTCGCCGGGCTGTTCCGCGGCCTCGCCGAGCCCGGCAACGACTCGCCCTTCGCGCCGGTCTACCCCTCGACCGACAAGGCGGTGCCGCAGCGCAAGAAGGACATCCCCGCCGCCCGCGCCCTGATGGCGGCGGCCGGGGTGCCCAACGGGTTCGAGGCGACGCTCACGACCGAGCGGCTGCAGGAGATCCCGGACTACGCCGTCCTCGTGCAGAACGCCTGCCGCGAGATCGGGGTGAAGCTCAACCTCAAGATCGAGACGGACGCCGCGTACTACGGCAAGGCGCAGCCGGGCCAGTCGGACTGGCTCGACTCCGAGATGGGCATCACCGACTACGGCCACCGCGGCGTGCCCAACGTGCTGCTGGGCGCGCCGCTGCTCAGCACCGGCGCATGGAACGCCGCCCACTTCAAGAGCCCCGCCTACGACGCGCTGGTGGCGCAGTACATCGCGACGACGGACCTCGGCAAGCAGCGCGAGGCCGCCGGCAAGATCCAGACCCTGCTGCTCGACGAGACGCCGGTCATCTTCGCGTATTTCTACGACTACCTCATGGCGACCGCGGCCGGCGTCGGCGGGGTCACCGTCACCGGAATCGGGCAGGTGTTCCTCGCCAGCGCGACGGTTGCGTGACGCGGCGGAGTTAGCCCGATGCTGACCCTCGCGCGGCAGGTCGGGCGGCGGCTGGGCCGCGCCCTGCTGACCCTTACGCTGCTGAGCATCGTGGTGTTCGCCGGCGCGCAGCTGCTGCCGGGCGACGTGGGCCGGGCGATCCTGGGGCCGCTCGCCGATCCCGAGGCGGTGGCGGCGATCAACCACGAGGTCGGCGCCGACCGCCCGGCGGTCGAGACCTACCTGTCCTGGATCGGTCACTTCCTCATCGGCGACATGGGCCGCTCCTACACCTTCCGCAGCCCCGTAGCGCCGTTCGTCGGCAACGCCCTGCTGAACTCCCTGAAGCTCGCGGCGGTCGCCTTCGTCATCGTCGTGCCGCTGTCCATCGCCGCCGGCGTCTATGCCGCGATGCGGGCCGGGCGCTGGCAGGACCGGGCGATCAGCGTCGTCAGCCTGTCGCTGACCGTGGTGCCGGAGTTCGTGTCCGCCATCGCGCTGATCCTGGTGCTCGGCATCTGGCTGCGCTGGCTGCCGATCTCGGCGACGACGCGGCCGGGCACGGCGCCCTTGGAGCAGCTGCGCCATCTGATCCTGCCGGCGCTGCCGCTGGTCATCGTGCTGTTCGGCTACATCGCCCGCATGGCGCGGGCGGGCACGCTGGAGGCGCTCGATTCCGACTACGCCCGGACGGCGGTGCTCAAGGGGCTGCCTGCGCGCACCGTCATCTTCCGCCACGTGCTGGGCAACGCGCTGCTGCCGACCATCACCGTCATCGCGTCCCAGGTCGGCTACATGATCGGCGGGCTGGTCGTCGTGGAGTCGCTGTTCCGCTACCAGGGCATCGGCAGCCTCATCCTCAACGCGGCCCGGGGCAAGGACTTCCCGATGCTGGAGGCGGGCATCCTGACGGTGGGCGCCATCTTCGTCGCGACGACGCTCGTGGCAGACACGCTGTATACGGTGCTGAACCCACGGCTGCGGGAGGCAGGGCGATGACGGCTGCGACCACCATGGAGGCGGAGGGCGGGCTTCCCCCCGCGGCCACCACCCATGCCGACCCGGTGGAGGCCGTCGCCGCGGCGCCCAGCCGGGCCGGCCGGCTGCTGCGGTCCGCATCGTTCATGGCCGGCGCTGCCATCGTGCTGTTCTGGGTGTTCTGCGCGCTGCTCGGCCCGTTCGTGGTCCCCTATGATCCCTACAGCGACGACCTGCTGAACACGCTGGCCGCGCCGTCCGCCGCGCATTGGTTCGGCACCGACCAGATCGGCCGCGACATCCTGTCCCGCGTCATCGTCGGCGCGCGGCCGATCCTCTCGGTGGCGCCGCTCGCGACCCTGCTGGCGACGGTCGCCGGCACGACGCTCGGACTGCTCACCGGCTATGTCGGCGGCTGGCTCGACAGCCTGATCGGCCGGCTGATCGAGGTGCTGCTGGCGCTGCCGCTGATCGTGGTGGCGCTGCTGGTGCTCGTGGCGCTCGGGCCGTCGTCGGTGACGGTGATCGGGGTGATCGGCATCATCTTCACCCCGCTGATCGCCCGCACGGTCCGCTCTGCGGTGCTGTCCGAACGCTCGCTCGACTACGTCGCCGCCGCCGAGCTGCGCGGAGAGGGCGCGCTGCACATCATGTTCGTCGAGATCCTGCCGAACGTGCTGCCGCCGATCCTCGTGGAAACCACGGTGCGGCTCGGCTACGCGATCTTCACCGTGGCGTCGCTCAGCTTCCTCGGCTTCGGCATCCAGCCGCCGTCCGCGGATTGGGGCCTCGCCATCTCGGAGAACTACGGCATGATGACCGGCGGCTACTGGTGGACCGTGAGCTTCGCCGCCGCCGCCACGGCGTCGCTGGTGGTCGGCGTCAACCTGGTGGCGGACGGCGTCCAGGCGGCGCTCGAATGAGCGCGCCGAAGAACACGCCGGCGCTCGAGCTGCGCGACCTCAGCGTCGCCTACCGGACGGGGGGCGTCGAGCTGGCCGTGCTGCGCGGCGTGTCGTTCGCCATCGCGCCCGGCGAGACCTACGGGCTGGTCGGCGAGAGCGGCTGCGGCAAGTCGACCGCCGCCTTCGCAGCACTCCGGGCGCTGGCGCGCAACGGCGCGATCCGCGGCGGCCGGGTGCTGGTCGACGGGCAGGACATCACCGACCTCGACCCGGCCGGGCTGCGGCGGCTCCGGCTTACCAAGGTGTCGATGGTCTATCAGGACCCCGGCCGCGCGCTCAACCCGTCGATGACCGTGGGGCGGCAGATCGCCGAGGTCTACGAGGCCGTGGGCGTCCGCCGCGCCGACGCGCTGCAACGGGCCGAGGCGATGCTGGCGAAGGTGCGCATCCCCGGCACCGGCCGGGTCATGACCGCCTTCCCGCACCAGCTCTCGGGAGGGATGCAGCAGCGAGTCGTGATCGCCATGGCGCTGGCGAAGAACCCGACGCTCCTGGTGCTCGACGAACCCACGACCGGCCTCGACGCCACCGTGGAGGCGGAGGTGCTGGACCTGATCGAGGCGCTGAAGCAGGAGTTCGCCACCTCTGTCCTGTTCATCAGCCACAACCTCGCGATCATCGAGCGCATGTGCGACCGCATCGGCGTGCTGTATGCTGGCAGCCTCGTGGAGGAGGGACCCGGCGCCGCCTTGCTGGCGCGCCCGCTGCACCCCTACACCATGCGGCTGCTGCGCTGCCTGCCGGCGGCGGGGCGGCGCAAGTCGGATGGGCGGCTCGACACCATCCCGGGCTTCCTGCCCCCGCTCGGCCGCATCCCGGCCGGCTGCGTGTTCGCGCCACGCTGCGACTTCGCCGACGCGACCTGCCGCACGACGCCGCCTCCCGC
>CAHJXG010000546.1 GCA_903644035.1 Rhodospirillales bacterium | reverse complement strand
GAGACGATCCAGATCGCCGCGTCGAAGAAGCTCGGCTTCACGCCGGCCAAGCAGGTCAAGGACGCCATGAACCCGGCCCCGCCCGCCGGCAAGCCGGCCAAGCCCGCCGCGAAGGCGAAAGCGAAGGCCAAGAAGGCCTGAGCAGGCGTCAGAGACGCATCATTCCATCGGCTGCGCGTCGACACGCTCCGCAGGATGATGCGAGGCCGATCCGGGCGCCTCGGCAACGCGCCCCGCGCCGAGGACACGTGGCCCCGGCAACGCCAGCCGCCCGTTGCGCGGACTGCCCCGCCGTCGCGAGCAGCGGTTCCCCCTGTCTGGGCATCGGGATCAGGACGGCGTGGCCTCGTCCTTGGTGACCGGACGGGTGGACAGGATGAGCGTCAGGCGCATCATCTCACCCATGCAAGGAGTTGCCATGCGCAAGCTGATCTTGGCCGCCGTTCCGATCCTGTCGCTCGCGGCGGCAGCGCCGGTGTTCTCCCAGGGCCTGCAGATGCCGTCGGCGCCCAACGCAACCCCGCCCGCGGGCACGCTGCGCGACGGGCGCAGCAGCACGGTGAAGCGCCGCAAGCCGGGGCGTGCCCCCCGGCCCGCCCCACGCCGCCTGCAGTCCGAGCAGCAGGCACCCAGTCCCCAAGCGCCCCGGAACGGTTGAGCCGCCCTCCCCGGAGGGAGTAAGGTCCCACCGCGCGGTGCCGGACCTTCTGGCAGCAGGCCAGGCCTCCCAGCCATGACCGGCATCGGCTGGGCTCGGTCTGACGCGGCGGATACTGCTGGGGAGCATAGCCGTGGACCGTCGCGATGAGGCTGCCGCAATGCCGGACATCGCTCCCATCGCGTCGGGCGCCGTGCTGGATCGCCTCCTTCGCCTGGCGGCGTGCGTCACGGAGGCCGCCGCCGCAGTGCTCGGCTGGCCGGCAGGCCCGGCCTCGGCGTTCGGCCTGTCCCAGCCGCAGGCGGAGGCCGTAGCCGGGTTCGATGCGGCCCTGCCCCATGGCACCGAACTGACGATCGTGCCGGACCTGCGGCAGGACGCGCGGTTCGCCGGCCACGCGCTGGTGGCCGGGCCGCCGCGTCTGCGCTTCCTGGCCCACCTGCCGCTGCTCGGGGCCACCGGCGCACGCCTGGGGGTCCTGTGGGTGCTCGACCCGGCACCTCGTGCCCAGCTGACGGCGACGCAGCGCGGGGCGCTGGGCGACATCGCCGTCTTGATCGCCACCGCCTTCGAGCGGGAACAGCGGCTCGCGCGGCTTGCCCAGGCCACGGCCCGCGCGCTGCGGACGGACCGGATGCTGCATCTGGTGGCGGAGGCGGCGACGTGCGCCGAGGCGCTGACCAGCCTCCTGGGCGAGCTGTGCCGCCACCACGACGCCACGGTCGGCCGCATCTGGCAGCTGACGCAGCCCGGTGAGCGCATGGTCGAGGTCAGCCGGTTCAACGACGACGGGCTGGACGAGCATTCCTACTACCGCCAGCCGCCCACGGCCCCGGTGACCGGCAGCAACTCGATGACCGCGGGCGCGATCCGCCGCAACGAGCCGCACGCCATCATCTACTCGCAGGTCGAGCGTCCCGAGCGGTTCGTGCTGTACGCCGCCGCCGTCGCCTCCGGGCTGGCCGCCCAGGTGAGCTACCCGGTCTGGGTGCAGGAGCAGCGGTTCGGCGTGGCGCTCGCCTTCTCCACCGAACGGCTGGACCTGGACGAGGTCGTGGCGGACATCGCGTCGCTCGCCAACACGATCCGCCCGGCGCTGCTCCGCAAGGTGACGGAGGAGCGCATCCGCTTCGTGGCGCACCACGACGACCTGACGCAGCTCGCCAACCGCCTGATGTTCCAGGAGCGCCTGAACAGCGCCATCGCCGCCGCGGCGGGGAAGGATCCCGGCCCGGCCCTGCTCTACCTCGACCTCGACGGGTTCAAGCTGATCAACGACACGCACGGGCATGAGGCCGGGGACAAGCTGCTCGCCGCCGTCGCCGGCCGGCTGCGGGACAACTGCCGGGCGTGCGACACCACGGCCCGGATCGGCGGGGACGAGTTCGCGATCATCCAGCCGGTCGGCAGCCAGCCCGCCGCGGCCACGGCGCTGGCGCAACGCCTGCTGCAGGCCCTCCAGCAGCCGTTCGACATCGGCGAGCAGCGCCTGATGGTGGGCCTGTCGATCGGCATCGCCATCCATCCCGCGGGCGGGGAGACCCCGGACCAACTGCTCCGCAACGCCGACACGGCGCTGTATCGCGCCAAGGAGGGCGGGCGCAACGCCTTCCGCCTGTTCGAGCCGTCGATGAAGGCGCGCCAGCTTGAGCGCACCCTGATGGAGCGCGACCTGGGCGACGCCGTGGACCAGCGTCACTTCACCTTGGCCTACCAGCCGATCTGCGACGCCGCGTCGCTGCAGGTCCGGGGGTTCGAGGCGCTGCTGCGGTGGAACCATCCGGTCCGCGGGCAGCTTCTGCCGGGCCACTTCGTGTCGCTGGCGGAGGCGAACGGGCTGATCGTGCCGCTCGGCCAATGGGCGCTGGAGGCCGCCTGCGCCGAGGCGGCGGGGTGGGAGCTGCCGGTCTGCCTGTCCGTCAATTTCTCGCCCTTGCAGTTCCGCCAGCCCGACTTGGCACAGCAAGTGGCCCGCGCCCTGCAACGGGCCGGGCTGCCCGGCGAGCGGCTGGACATCGAGGTGACGGAGGGCCTGCTGCTCGGCAACTCCGGCATGGCGCTGCGGACCATGCAGGCGCTGAAGGAGCAGGGAGTGCGCCTTACGCTGGACGACTTCGGCACGGCCTACGCGAGCCTCAGCACGCTGCGCCGCTTCCCGTTCGACCGCATCAAGATCGACAAGAGCTTCGTCCAGGAGATGGGCCAGGACGACAGCTCGCTGGCCATCGTCGAGGCGGTGCTGCTGCTAGGCGCCCGGCTGCGGCTGGCGGTGGTCGCCGAGGGGGTGGAGACCGAGGCGCAGCTCGACGCGCTGCGCGGCCTGGGCTGCAACCTGGTCCAGGGCTACCTGACCGGGCGGCCGATGCCCGAGGACCAGGCGCGCGCGGCGCTGCTGCGCGGGGCACCGCCGGGATGACGGCCGTCCATTTCATCACGCACCCCGAGGTGGTGATCGACCCGGCGGTGCCGGTCCCGGAGTGGCCGCTCTCGGCGGTCGGGGCGCGGCGGATGCGCCTTGCGGCCGGGCGGCCCTGGCTTGCGGGGGTGCGGTCCATGTTCGTCAGCGCCGAACGGAAGGCGGCGGACGCGGCCGGCCTGCTCGCCGAGACCCTCGGGATCAGCCCCGTCGTCATCGAGGGCCTGGGCGAGAACGACCGGTCCGCGACCGGCTACCTGCCGAAGGCCGAGTTCGAGGCGGTCGCGGATGAGTTCTTCGCGCGGCCGGAGGACAGCGTGCGCGGATGGGAGCGCGCGGTCGATGCGCAGCGCCGGATCGTCGGCGCCGTCGAGCGGGCCCTGTCCCTTGCGCCGAGCGCGGGCGATGTCGCCATCGTCTCGCACGGGGGCGTCGGCGCCCTGCTGCTCTGCCACCTGGAAGCCATGCCGATCAGCCGGAGCGCGGATCAGCCCGGCGGCGGGGGCGGCCATGCCTACGCCTTCGACAGGGTGAGCCGCCGGCTGCTGTCAGGCTGGCGGCGCATCGAGGACTGAGCCCCAAGAGGCTGATCGCCCAGCCTGCATCCGCCACGGGCCGACCATGCCCCGGCGCCGGCGCGTCCAGCGCCCACCGAGCCCTCACGTCCATCATCATGGCTGGGATCGCAGAATATGCTGACAGCACCCAACTAAGGTCGCGTTTTTCTCATATTATGCGAATTTCGTGTTGACAATCCTGCTGATGCCGCTTAGCGAAGCCTTCGATCTGGAAGGAAGCGAAGCATGTCCACGGCCGTCAGCGCGGGCGCTTACCTGCATCACTTGCAGCTTCAAAGCGCCGCCCCCGCCGCCTTGGCCGCGTTCTACGCCGACACCATGGACATGACCGCCCGGCCGCTCGATGGCGGCCACTGGATCGCCGAGGGTCCGTTGCGCCGTGTGCTCTTTGCGCCGGGGGAGAGCAAGCGCCTGGGCTATGCCGCCTTCGCCTGCCGCGATCGCGACGGCCTCGCCGCCATCCGGGCGCGGGCCGAACGGGGCGGCGTCCCGCTCCTCCCCTCGCCCAGCCCGCTGTTTGGGACGGAGGCGTTCGCCGTGGCCGACCCGGACGGCAACGTCATCGCCTTCGGCCTCGCGCCCCAGGATCCGGTCCGGTCCGGCCTGCGCGGCCCGCTCCAGCATCTGACGCTCGCCAGCCGCGACCCGGATGCCATCGAGCGGTTCTACACCGAGCAGCTCGGCCTGCTGACCAGCGACACGGTCCGCGACGCCGATGGCCGGCTGATGGTCTGCTGGATGCGCACCAACCACGAGCACCACACCCTGGCCTGCTTCCGCCACAGCCAGCAGGGTGTCGACCACCACAGCTACGAGGCGGGCGACTGGTCGGTCATCAAGGACTGGTGCGACCGGATGGGCGACCGGCGCATCCCGCTGATGTGGGGACCTGGACGACACGGACCCGGCAACAACCTGTTCGTCTTCGTGGTCGATCCCGACGACAACTGGATCGAGATCAGCGCGGAGCTGGAGGTCGTCTACGACCGCCCGGCCAAGCAGTGGCCGCACGAGGAGCACACCGTGAACCTCTGGGGCCGCGGCATCCTCCGCTCCTGACCGATCCTTCGCAACGAGAGAGCTGCCCATGAAATTCGCGACGTTCCGCATCTCCGGCACCGTCACCTGGGGACTGATCGAGGGGAACGAGGCCGTCGATGTCGGCGCCGTCGTGCGGGACCGGGTGCCGGACCTGAAGGCCGCGATTGCCGCCGGCAGCCTGGCCGAACTCGGCCGCCAGGGCCAGGCGGCCCGGCGCTACCCGCTCGATGCGATTGAATGGCTCCCGGTCATCCCCAATCCCGACAAGATCCTCTGCGTCGGCCTGAACTACGAGATGCATCGCAAGGAGACCGGCCGCTCGGAGGTCGAGCACCCGACGATCTTCGCGCGCTATGCCAACAGCCAGACCGGCCACCTGGCCGACATCATCCGGCCCCGCGTGTCCAGCGACCTCGATTTCGAGGGGGAGCTGGCGGTCATCATCGGCGCTGCGGGCCGCTACATCGGCCGGGCCGACGCCCTGGCGCACGTCGCCGGCTACGCCTGCTACAACGACGGCAGCGTGCGCGACTTCCAGCGCCACACGCACCAGTTCACGCCGGGCAAGAACTTCCCGGGCACCGGCGCCTTCGGGCCCTGGATGGTCACGCCGGACGAGCTGGGCGACCTCGGCCCGCTCCGCCTGCAGACCCGCGTCAACGGCCAGGTCGTGCAGGAGGCCCGCCTTGACCAGATGATCTTCGACATCCCGCGGCAGGTCGAATACTGCTCCACCTTCACGCGGCTCGAACCCGGCGACGTGATCGCCAGCGGCACCCCGGGCGGCGTGGGCGCCAAGCGTACTCCCCCGCTCTGGCTGAAGCCCGGCGACACCGTCGAGGTGGAGATCGACAAGGTGGGCCTGCTCCGCAACGGCGTGGCCGACGAGCCGGCGGGCTGAAACACAGCGCCATGGACACGGTGCCGCGCCATTACCCGGTCGTCGTCGTCGGCAGCGGGCCGATTGGGCTGACGCTCGCCAACCTGCTGGGCACGATGGCGGTGGGCTGCCTGGTCGTGGAGCGCAACCTCACCACCGTGCAGGAGCCGCGCGCCGTCTCCATCGACGACGAATCCCTGCGCACCATGCAGGCGGCCGGCGTGGTGGAGGAGGTGCTCCGCTTCGTCGTGCCGGGCTACGGCTCCCATTACTACACGCCGCGCCGGGTGCGCTTCGCCAAGGTGGAGCCGACCGGGCGGCCGTACGGCTACCCGCGCCGCAACGCGTTCCGTCAGCCGATCCTCGAAGGCCAGCTCAAGGACGCGCTCGCCCGGTTCGGCCACGTCGAGGCGCTGTACGGCTGGCGGCTGGACCGTCATGAGGCGGGCGCCGACCGGGTGACGCTCGCCCTGTCGGGTCCGGAGGGTGCGGCGCGGCAGGTCACGTGCGACTACCTCGTCGGCTGCGACGGCGCCGCCAGCCCGGTGCGGGAGCAGCAGGGCGTGTCGCTGGAGGGCACCACCTTCGACGAGCGCTGGCTGATCATCGACCTGGAGAACAACGAGAACACCATCAAGCACACGGAGGTGTTCTGCGACCGGCGGCGCCCCTGCATCACCCTGCCCGGCCCTGACCGGACCCGGCGCTTCGAGTTCAAGCTGCTGCCCGGCGAGGCGGATGCGGACCTGCTGGACCCCGCCATGGTCGAGCGCCTGCTGCGCGCCCATGGGGCCGACCCCCAGGCCACCATCCGGCGCAAGGTCGTCTATCGCTTCCATGCCCGGGTCGCGCCCCGCTGGTCGTTCGGCCGGGTCATGCTGGCCGGCGACGCCGCGCATCTGACGCCGCCCTTCGCCGGGCAGGGCATGAACAGCGGCATCCGCGACGCGCACAACCTGGCCTGGAAGCTCGCCGCCGTGCTGCGCGGCCAAGCCGGGCCAGGCCTGCTCGACACCTACGAGCAGGAGCGGAAGGACCATATCTGGCAGATGATCGGCCTCGCCCTGCGCATGGGCCGGATCATGTCGCCGCCGAGCCGGCTGCACGGCGCGCTCACCCAGGCGGGCTTCCTCGCGCTGAATGTCTGGCCGCCGGCGCGCGACTACGTGGCGCAGATGAAATACAAGCCGCCGCCGCGCTTCAACGCCGGCTTCCTGATCCCCGACGGCAAGGGCCGCCGCTCCCTGGTGGGCCGTCTGCTGCCGCAACCGGCGGTGCGGACCGCGGCGGGCGAGGTGGTGCTGCTCGACAGCGTGCTCGCCAACCGTTTCGTGCTGCTGTCGCGCTCCGCCCGGCCCGAGGAGGACCAGGCCCGGCTGCGCCAGAGGGTCTGGGACATGATCGGGGCGGCCCGCGTGGCCCTGGTGCCGGCCAGCATGGCCGTCCCCGACATCGAGGGTGTGGCGACGGCGGCCGAGACCGACGACATGCTGGATGCCGTGCTCGCCGACTATCCCGGCTGCGCCTTCCTGCTGCGGCCCGACCACTACGTCGCCGCGGCGATCCCGCTGGACGGCGCCGACGCCGCGGCGCGGGCGGTGGAGGCCCTGCTGGCCTCGACATGGGACACCGGGACGGGCGCGGCTTCGGAGACGCGACGGGCCGCCTGAGGACGGGCTGCTTGAACCAGACGACGGGCAATGCTGGCGTCAGACCAGGCCCATAGGGGAGATGAACATTGAACGTTATCGTGCCACGCCGCAGCGTCCTGGGCCTGCTCGCCGCCCCCGCTCTGGCCTCGCTCCCGCGCCGGGCCGCCGCGGCCGAGCCGGTGAAGGTCGGCCTCGTGCTCACCATGTCCGGCCCGTTCGCCTCCAGCGGCGAGATCATGGCGAATGCCGCCAAGCTGTACTTGGCCACGGAGGGCCGGTCGGTGCTCGGCGACCAGCGCGTCGAGTTGATCATCCGCGATGACGGCGGCACGAACCCGGACACGGCGAAGCGCCTGGTGCAGGAACTGGTGGTCCGCGACCGAGTGCAGTACCTCGGTGGCTTCCAGTGGACGCCAAACGCCAACGCGGTGGCGCCGTTGCTGAATCAGGCGAAGGTGCCCTGCGTCCTGATGAACGCCTCGGGCGCCAGCACCACGCGGCTGTCGCCATGGTTCGCCCGCACCGCCTTTACGCATTGGCAGATCAACGAGCCGCTCGGGCGTTGGGCGGGCGGCACGAAAGGCTACCGCCGCGCGGGCGTGCTCGTCACCGATTTCGCGCCGGGCCAGGATGCCGAGGCGGCCTTCACCCGGGGCTTCGTCGAGACGGGCGGCGAGGTCGTGGCGATGGCGAAGATGCCGATCCAAAGCCCAAACTTCGTGCCCTTCCTGCTCCGGGCCAAGGAGGCTCGGCCCGACGTGCTGTTCGCCTTCCATCCCGGCGGCGTGCAGACCTCCACGTTCATGAAGGCGTGCGCCGAGGCCGGGCTGAAGGAGGCCGGCATACAGCTCATCGGCCCCGGCGACCTGACCAGCGACGAGGAGCTGCCGAACATCGGGCGCGCCGCCCTGGGCGTCATCACCGCCGGGCAGTACAGCATGGTGGCGGACCGCCCGGCCAATGCCCGGTTCGTCGCGGCCTGGAAGGCGGCTTACGGCCTCGCGCCGCTGCGGCCCAACTACATGGCGGCCGGCGCCTGGGACGGCATGCACGCGATCTGCGGCGCCATCGCCGCCACGGCAGGCAAGCCGGACGCCGCCGCCGCTATGCGCGCCATCGCCGGCTTCGCCACCGAGGACAGCCCGCGCGGCCCCATCAGCCTCGACCCGGCCACGCGCGACATCGTGCAGAACGTCTACATCCGGGAGGTGAGGATGGTCGGCGACGAGCCCGGCAACGTCGAGTTCGCCACCATCCCCGCCGTGCGCGACCCGTGGAAAGCGATGAACCCGGCCTGAGCCACGCCGCCATGGGCACGATCATCGACATCGCCTTCCAATCGCTTGCCTATGCGAGCGTCCTGTACCTGATCTCGGTCGGGCTGTCCGTGACGCTCGGGCTGATGGGGTTCGTGAACCTGGCCCACGGCGTCTTCGCGATGGCGGGAGGCTATCTGGCCGCGGTCGCCGTGACCGGGGCCGGGCTGCCCTGGCCGGCCATGCTCGTGCTGTCGCCGCTGCTGGTCGCGGCGTTCGCGGCGTTGCTGGAGCGCGCGCTGTTCTCCCGCCTGTACGGGCGCAGCGAGCTGGACCAGGTGCTGTTCTGCATCGGGCTGATCTTCGTGGCCAGCGCCGTCACGCGACTGCTGTTCGGCCCGATGCTGCGGCCGATGCCGCTGCCGCCCGCCCTGTCGCAGCAGATGCAGCTTGGTCCGTTCAGCTTCTATGCCTACAAGCTGCTGGTGATCGGCGTCGGCGGGCTGACGGCCGCGGCCATCCTGCTGGGCCTGGAGCGGACGCGCATCGGCTCCATGGTGCGGGCGGCGGTCGAGAACCGGGGCATGGCGGAATCGGTCGGCCTCCGCACCTCCGTCCTGTTCACCGCCACCTTCGCCTTTGGCGGCGCGCTGGGGGCGCTCGGCGGCATGCTCGGCGCCGACCTGTTCGGCCTCAACCCGGCCTATGCCTTCGACGTGCTGGTCTATGTGCAGATCGTGGTCGCGGTCGCCGGGCTGGGCACGTTGCGCGGCTCGTTCCTCGCGGCGCTGCTGATCGGTGCGGTCCAGACCCTCTCGGCCTACTACGTCCCGGCGCTCGGCACCGCGGTCCTGTTCCTGGCCGTCTTCCTGCTGCTGCTGGTCCGCCCCCGCGGGCTGTTCGGGCGCCTGTGACGCAGGGGGGCTTCCGCGACGCGCTGCGGCGGAAGCATCGTTTCCGCCCTGTCGAGACCTTGCCGGCCGTGGCGCTGCTCGCCGTCCCCTTGCTGGGCACGGACTACTATGCGCTCGGCACGCAGGTGGCGATCTCGGTCGTGTTCGCCCTGTCGCTGGACCTGCTCGTCGGCTACGCCGGGATCGTCACGCTCGGCCATGCCTTGTTCTTCGGCCTCGGCGCCTACGCCACCGGCATCGCGTCCGTCCATGGCTGGGGCGAACCGCTCAGCGGGCTGCTGCTGGGGACCGCCGTCGCGGCGGCTTCGGGCGCCGTGCTCGGCGTCATCGTGCTGCGGACCGCCAAGTTCACCTTGCTGATGCTGACGCTCAGCGCCGTCTTCCTGGCCGGCGAGGTCGCCAACAAGGCCAGTTGGCTCACCGGCGGCGTCGATGGGCTTGTGGGCGTCAGCACTTGGCCGCTGCTCGGCCGGTTCGAGTTCGACCTGTTCGGCCAGGTGGGCTACGCCTATGCCTCGGCCGTGCTGGTGCTCGTGTGGCTGGGGATGCGCTGGCTGGTGCACGCGCCGTTCGGGCAGTCGGTCATGGCCATCCGCGACAATCCCGGCCGCGCGGCCGCCATCGGCGTCCCGGTGCTGGCCCGCCTCGTCCTGGTCTATGCCGTGTCCGCCGGGCTGGCGGGGCTGGCCGGGGGGTTGCAGGCCGAGATCAACCAGTTCGTCGGCCTGAAGGATATCGGCTTCGAGCTGTCGGCGACCGTGCTGGTCATGCTGGCCCTGGGCGGGGCGGGACGGCTCTACGGCGCCATCATCGGGCCGGTTGCCTACCAGGTCGCGCAGGACCTGCTGTCGAAGGACAACCCGGTGCTCTGGCAGCTCTGGCTCGGCGTCCTCATCGTCGTCGTCGTGCTGTTCGCCCCGGGCGGCATCCTCGGCATCGCCGACCGGATCACGGGCAAAGCCGCGCGCAGAACCGCGCGCAGGATGCGCCCGCAGGTTCGCACGTGACGCCGGCGCTTGAGCTCGACCACCTGGTGATGCGCTTCGGCGGGCTGCTGGTCACCAACGACGTCTCGCTCACGCTGCATCCTGGCGCCAGGCATGCGCTGATCGGCCCGAATGGCGCTGGCAAGACCACCCTGGTGAACCTCGTCACCGGCCGCCTGCGGCCCCGGGCCGGTGCCATCCGCCTCGCCGGCCAGGACGTGACCCGGCTGGCGCCGCACCGCCGCACCCGTCTCGGCCTGGTGCGCAACTTCCAGGTCACCAACCTGTTCCCCAGCTTCTCCGCCTTCGAGAACGTGGCCCTCGCCGTCGCCGAACGCGACGGGAACGGCCTGTCCCTGCGGGGCCGGCGCGGCTTCGCACCGGCCGTCGCCGACGAGGCGGAGGCCATCGCCTGCGACATGCGCCTCGGCCCAATCGGGACCACCCTCGTCCGCGACCTCGCCTATGGGCAGCAGCGGCTGGTGGAGCTGGCGGTGGCCTTGGCCCTGCGCCCCCGCGTGCTGCTGCTGGACGAGCCTGCGGCCGGGCTGCCGTCGGCCGACCATGCCATGATCCTTGACGCGCTGGACGCGCTGCCCGCCGAGGTTGCCGTGCTGCTGATCGAGCACGACATCCCGCTCGTCTTCCGCTTCGCCCGGGAGATCACCGTGCTGGCCGAGGGCACGGTGATCGCCCGTGGCGCGCCGGACGCCATCCGGCAGGACGCCGGCGTGCGTGCGGCCTATCTGGGGTCGCGCGCATGACGCCGCTGCTCCAGCTCGACGGCGTCGCCAGCGGCTACGGCGCGACCCGGATCGTGCAGGATGTCAGCCTGACGCTCGCATCCGGCGGCGCCCTCGCGCTGCTGGGCCGCAACGGCGCCGGCAAGACGACCTTGATGGGAACCATCGCCGGCCGGGTCGGCCTGCAGGCCGGCACGATCCGGCTGCGGGGCCGCGAGCTGGGGCGGCTGCCGCCCAGCGACCGCTGCCGGGCCGGGATCGGCTTCGTCCCGCAGGAACGCCAGATCTTCGGCACGCTGTCGGTTGAGGAGAACCTGCGTGTCGCCGACCTCCGCCGCGACTGGACCATGGAGGCGGTGTTCGACCTGTTCCCCCGCCTGGCCGAACGGCGGCGGAATGGCGGCGGCCAGCTCTCGGGCGGCGAGCAGCAGATGCTGGCGATTGGCCGCGCGCTGATGGGCTCGCCCGCCTGCCTCCTGCTCGACGAGCCGTTCGAGGGCCTCGGCCCCGTCATCGTCGATGCGCTGGTCGAGGTCCTGGCCCGGCTGCGCCGCGATGCCGGCCTGTCGATGATCATCGTCGAGCAGCACGCCCGCCTGGCGCTCGACCTGGCCGAGCAGGCCATCGTGATCGAGCGCGGCCGGGTGCGCCTGGCCGGCTCGCGCGACACGTTCCTCGCCCGCTGGAACGAGGTCGAGGATATGCTGGCCGTCACGCACGGGCCTGGCCCGGACACAGGGCCGTTCCAAGAAGGGATACGAGGATGATCGGACGCCGGATGTTCGTCTGCGGATGCGCCGCCGCCTGCCTGCGCCCGACGGGGGCCGGCGCGCAACCGGCTCCCGCCTCCGCCGGGCCGGCGGACCCGGCTTTGGTCGATGACCTCGTGGCCGCCAACCGCATCCTGTTCGACCAGGGCGTGGTCGATGGCTTCGGGCACGTCAGCGTCCGCCACGACAAGGACCCGAACCGGTTCCTGCTGTCCCGCAGCATGGCGCCGGGCCTGGTCACGCCGGCCGACATCATGGAGTTCGACCTGGACAGCACGCCCATCGACCCGAGGGGCCGCGGCGTTTACCTGGAGCGGTTCATCCACGGGGAAATCTTCCGGCGGCACCCCGGCGTGATGTCGGTCGTGCACAGCCATTCGCCTGCCGTGATCCCGTTCGGCGTCAGCCAGGTGGCGCTCCGGCCGCTGTATCACATGAGCGCCTTCCTGGGGGCGGGTGCGCCGGTGTTCGAGATCCGCGACGCCGCCGGACCGGCATCCGACATGCTGATCCGCGACCGCGGCCTCGGCCAGGCGCTGGCCGAGGCGGTCGGCGACCACCCGGTCACCCTGATGCGCGGACACGGCTCGGTCGTGGTCGCCCCCTCGGTACGCCAAGCCGTGTTCCGCGCCGTCTACACGGAACAGAACGCCCGCATGGAGAGCGAGGCGCTGCGCCTGGGCAACGTGATGTTCCTCAACGATCAGGAGGCGGCGGCGGCCATGGCTACCAATGTGTCGCAGGTGGACCGGCCCTGGGAGCTGTGGCGCAGCCGGGTCATGGCGACACGATGACCCCGGCGTGGGACACGCCATGACCGCTCCTGCGTCGGCCGCCGAGCAGGCCGCCATCACCGAGCTGGTCGCGGCCAACCACATCCTCTACGCGCGCGGCGTGGTGGACGGCTTCGGCCATGTCAGCCAGCGGCATCCGGACCATCCGGACCGCTTCCTGCTGTCGCGCAGCATGGCGCCGTCCTTGGTCGCGGCGGGCGACATCCTGAGCTTTGGCCTGGACGGGTCCGAGTGCGGCGGCGATGGCCGGCCGGCTTACCTGGAGCGGTTCATCCACGGCGAGATCTACGCGGCCCGGCCCGACGTGATGTCGGTGGTGCACAGCCACTCCCCTGCCGTCGTGCCGTTCTCCGTCGTGCGCGGGACCGGCCTGCGGCCGATCTTCCACATGTGCGGCTTCCTCGGCTGCGCCACGCCGGTTTTCGAGATCCGCGGCTGTGTCGGCGATGCGTCGGACCTGCTGATCCGCGACCGGGCGCTGGGTGCCGCCCTGGCGCGTTGCCTGGGGGACCATGCGGCCGTCCTGATGCGCGGCCACGGCTCGACGGTGGTCGGGAGCACGCTGCGCCAGGCCGTGTTCCGCGCGGTCTACACCGAGGTCAACGCCAAGCTGCAGGCCGTCGCGCTTGGCCTGGGCGAGGTCACCTATCTGACGGACGCCGAGGCTGCCGCGGCCGCCGCAACCAACGATTCGCAGATCGACCGCTGCTGGGCGTTGTGGCGCCATGAGGCGAAAGGGGCGGCATAGCGGTGCCGCCTCGCCCGTTCTCGTCCTGCGCCGCGCCCCTGCGCCATCTATGGGAGACCAGTTCATGACGCCACGTCCATCGTGCGACATCGGCGAACTGATCGACCGAGGGTTCAGTCCGCTCCAGCTCCGCGTCGTGCTGCTCTGCGCCTTGGTCGCGCTGCTCGACGGGATCGACACGCAGTCCATCGGCGTGGCGGCGCCGTCGCTCGCGGCCAAGCTGGGGCTGCCGCTGCCGGCGATCGGTCCGGTGCTGTCCGCGGCGCTGTTCGGCGCGATGTTCGGCGCCATGGCCTTTGGGCCGCTGGCCGACACGCTGGGGCGGAAACGGCTGCTGTGCCTCGCGACCGCCGGGTTCGGCGTGTTCACGCTGCTGACGGCCTGGGCCGACTCATACTGGACGCTGATCGCCTGCCGCTTCCTGGCCGGGATGGGCCTGGGCGGTGCGGTCCCCTGCTTCGTCGCCCTGACGTCGGAATACGTGCCGGCCCATCGCCGGGCCATGGTCGTCGGCGTGCAGTATGCCGTGTTCCCGCTCGGCGGCATGGTGGGCGGCTTCCTGAGCGCCTTCCTGCTGAGGCACTACGATTGGGAGATGATCTTCATCGTCGGCGGCACCTTGCCGCTGATCGTCGCCCTCATCCTCCTGGTCGCCTTGCCGGAATCGGTGCGCTTCCTGCTGACCCGGAGCGGTTCCACCAAGGCGGTCGAGGCGATCATGCAGCGGATCGCGCCCGAGGCCGCCCGGATCGGAGCGGTCTACACCAGCCGGGAGCCTCGCCTTCCCGGCGCATCCGTCAAGCACCTGTTCGCCGCCGGCCGCGCCAGGACGACGATGGGCCTCTGGGTGCCGTTCTTCATGGGCTTCGGCATGTTCGCGATTGCGGTCCTGTGGGCGCCCGCCCTGCTCCGGCGCGACGGGCTGTCCCCAGCCGACACGGCGTTTGCCGTCGCCTTCAACGGGCTGGGCGCTTTCCTGGGCAGCATGGCCGTGGGGCGGCTGATGGAGCGTTCAAGCCCGGCTGTCGCCCTGATCCCTTGCTTCCTTCTGGGCGCCTTGGCCACCGCCAGCCTCGGCATGGTCGGCACGTCGGCCACGTTCGCCGCCGTCAACATGCTGGTCCACGGCTTGGCGCTCGGCGCGGGCACGACCGGGATGATCGCCTTCGCCGCCCTCATCTATCCCACCGCGATCCGCTCGACCGGCGTCGGCTGGGCGATGGCGGCGGGGCGCATGGGGCAGGCCGTCGCGCCCCTGATCGCGGCGGGCCTGCTGTTGATCGGCTGGCAGGTCTGGGCGATCTTCCTGGCCATCGGCCTTGGCCCGCTGCTTGCCATACCGTTCATCGCCAGGATCGGCCGCGACGGCGGCGGCCCGCAGGCCGGCATATCGCGCCCCGCAACGGCGCCCGCCCCGGAGCACGGGCCTTGAGCGCGACGATCGACCCGGCGGCGGGAACGCCGGTCCGCCATGCGAGCGGGGCGGTCGGGACCGATCCATCCGTCTACTACGAGACCTTCGCCCCCTCCGCGCCGACCGGCCTGCCCACGGTGGTGATGATCCACGGCGGCGGCCACTCCGGCAGCTGCTGGACCGCGACGGCCGATGGGCGTCCGGGCTGGGCCTATGACCTCGTCCACCGCGGCCATCCCGTCGTCGTCCCCGACTGGCCCGGCATCGGCCGCAGCGGCTCGATCCCGGTCGATGAGCTGTCGGCCGCCACGGTCTGCAAGGGGCTGGGCGGGCTTATCGCCGCGATCGAGGGGCCGGTCGTGCTGCTCACCCATTCCATGGGCGGCGCCCTCGGCTGGATCGTTGCCGAGCAGCATCGCGCGCGGCTGCACGCGGTTGTCGCGATTGCGCCGGGACCGCCAGGCAACATCCAGCCGGAACCCACGATCCTGGCCAGCACTGCCGAGACGATCACCCTGGCGACGCCGCACCGCACCGTCACCGTGCCGCGGTCCGGCCACGTCCCGAACGCCCAAGCCTTCGTCGATCAGAAGCTGATCGGCTCCGGCTCGCAGTTCCCGGACGCCGCCCGGGCCGAGTACGCCGCCTCCCTGCTGGCGCTGCCGAGTGCGCTGCTGCGGCAGCGGCTGAACATCGAGGGGACGCAAGCCCGGGTGTCCCGGCCCGGCTGCTTCCGCGACTTGCCCATCCTGGTCCTGACGGGATCGCATGACCTGGAGCACCCGTACGAGACGGACGCCGCCATCGTGGCGTGGCTGCAGCAGAGTGGCGCCCGTGCCGAGTTCACCTGGCTGCCCGACCGCGGCATCGTCGGGAATGGCCACATGCTCATGTTGGAGCGGAACAGCGCGGAGATCGCTGCCATGATTTGCGATTGGCTGGCGTCGCCAAGCGACATGCACGCCCGTTCAACCCTGCCGACATCAGCCGAGACTTGACGCGCCTTGATCCAGAAGGGCCGTGACACCCCGCCCTGCCGACGCGGCCCAAGCTGGGAGGGTACGGGACGGGATCGCCGGCCGGCGCGGGCTGGCGGGGTTGCGGCATGCGTCCGTCGAGGCATTAATGATGTGCGTGAGGCCCTATCCGGGAGGACGGCGATGAGACCTTGGCTCGCGGCGGCGCTGGCCCTGTGGTGCGGGTCGGCAGCGGCGGAGGACCGGGCCGTCCTGCAGCTGCGGGACTTCGGCTCGTTCCATCTTGGCGGGCGCGAGGTGACGGTGTCGGGCCAGCCGGTGCGGGAGATCATGCTGACCCCCGGCGGCGCCATGACGCGGGCCGACCCGAACGGCACCTACCTTGTGGAGCAGATGTATGTGCAGTACTTCCTGCCCGCGCAGCGGCGGGGCGCCGTGCCGTTGCTGATGTGGCATGGCGGCGGGCTGACCGGCGTGGAGTTCGAAACCACGCCGGACGGCCGTCCGGGCTGGCTGGACTACTTCGTGCGCCAGGGCTGGGACACCTACAACAGCGACGCGGTGGAACGCGGGCGCGCCGGCTGGCCGCCGCCGGGCACCTTCGCGGGCGATCCGGTGTTCGTGACCAAGGAGCGCCCGTTCGAGAACTTCCGCATCGGGACAGGCCCCGGCAGCTACAGCGACGACCCGGCGCGGCGGCGGCAGCTGCCCGGCAGCCAGTTCCCGATGGAGGGATACGATAACCTCATCCGCCAGCAGTCGCCGCGCTGGGTGACGACGGACGAGGCCATCCTGCGGGCCTACGTCGCCGAGGTGGACCGCGTGTGCCCCTGCGTCATCCTGTTCCACAGCCAGGCCGGGCAGTTCGGCTTCCGTGCGGCCCAGGCGCGGCCGGACAAGGTGCGGGCGCTGGTCGCCGTCGAGCCATCGGGCTTCGGCGAACCCGCCCGGGCGGCGGCGCTTCAAGGCATCCCGACCCTGGTGGTGTACGGGGACAACATTGACCAGGACGCCCGCTGGCCGACGATCCGCGCCAACGGCCTGCGCTGGGTGGAGACACAGAACGCCGCGGGCGGCAAGGCGGAGGTGCTGCAGCTCCCCTCCATCGGCATCCAGGGCAACGGCCACATGATGATGATGGACCGCAACAACCTTCAGGTGGCCGGGGTGATCCAGGACTGGCTGGCGAAGCAGGGCCTGGTCCCGTAGCCGCGCCGCCGGTCAGCGCAAGCCGACGACCAGGCGGAGCGACCCGTTGAACTCTGCACTGGCCCCCCGGCAGCAACCAGGGCCGAGCGAACCAAGCCGCCAGACCGTCCAACGGGGCAGCTCCACCTCAGCCCTCTCCAGACCCGGTTTCGAGCAGCGCCGGCGGCGCGCACAGGCTCATGTGCGCACGGCGCGTTCGACGAAGCGGTTGGTGTAGGTGGCGGCCATGTCGATGCTGGCCGCCTTGATCTTGGGATCGAACGAGTTGAGCACGCTGTGCGTGACCGCGGCGGCGGCCGGGTCGAACAGGCCGGTGGTCGAGAACATGGCCTTGCTCTTGGCCACCACCTCGATGTTGAGCGCCCGGTCCTCGATGCGCGACGAGGCCGGGAGCGCGTCGACGATCTGGTCCGGCGGCGTGGCGTGCAGCCAGTCCAGCGTGCGCATGAAGGCGTTGACCAGCTTCTGCATCGTCTCCGGGTTCTTCTCGATGTAGCCCGGCGTCGAGTACAGGCAGGCGAAGGGATAGCTGCCACCGAAGATCGCCTTCGCTCCCTCCTCGGTGCGCGAATCCACCAGGATGCGGCCGAGGTCGCGCTGCTGGATGAGGGTGGCGATGGGATCGTAGCATCCCAGCACGTCCACGTTCCTCGTCTCCAGCGCGACCATGCCGGGCGCCCCGCTGCCGACCGCCAACACCTGGATGTCCCGGGGCGCCAGCCCGCTCCGCGCGGCCCAGTAGCGGGCGAACATGTCGGTCGAGGACCCGAGCGTGGTCACGCCCACCTTGAGGCCCTTGAGGTCGCGGCCGTCGCGCACCTTGTCGGCCAGGTCCTTGCGGACGGTGAACACCACGCCCGGCAGGGTGTTCAGCAGGACGGTCCCCATGATCCGCTTGCCCTGGGCCTGCATGGAGATGGTGTGGTCGTAGGAGCCGACGACGACGTCCACCGATCCGCCGATCAGGGCCTGCAGCGCCTTGCTGCCGCCGGACTGGAAATCCTGGGCCTGCACGTCTAGGCCCTCGGCCTTGAAGTGGCCGAGCTTCACCGCCATCGGCGCCGGCACGTAGTTCATGATCGACGAGCCCACCGCGAGCGTCACGGAGCGCGCCTGCGCCCGCGCGCCGCCGATCCAGGGGGCGGCCAGCAGGCCAGCGGCTGCGGTCATGGCGCCGAGAGCGGTGCGTCGGCCGATGATGGCGTGGTCCATCGTGTGTCCTCCCAGTTGATAAGCAGTGTTGGTCCCAGGCGTTCAGTGGGCGTCCATGCTCGGGGCCGGGCGCCAGACCAGCAGGCGGCGCTCCAGCCGGTCCACCAGGGCGTCGAGCACGACGACGAAGACGGACAGCACGACAATGCCGGCGAACACGCCCACCGCGTCCATCACGCCCTCAGCCTGGGCGATGCGGTGGCCCAGCCCGGCGGAGGAGCCGAGATACTCGGAGACGACGGCCCCCAGCACTGCCATGCCGACCGACACGCGCAGGCTGGACAGGATCCAGCTGGTGGCCGAGGGCAGGTACACGTGGCGCAGCAGCGCGAACCTGCTGGCCTTGAGCAGCCGGGCGTTCGCGAGCACGACGGGGTTCACCTCGCGCACGCCCTGGAACGTGTTGAAGAAGGCGACGAAGATCACGATGGTGAAGCCGAGCGCCACCTTGGACCCCAGCCCCAGCCCGAACCAGATCGTGTAGATCGGCGCGAGCAGCACGCGCGGGATCGCGTTCATGACCTTGATGAACGGCTGCAGCACGTCGGAGGCGAAGCGGGAGATGCCGAGCCAGATGCCCAGCGCCGTGCCGCCGGTGATCCCCAGCGCGAAGGAAAGCACCGTCTCCAGCAGCGTGACGCCGAGGTCGGCCCACAGGCTGCCGTCCTCCGTCGCCCACCCGGCGACGCGCCCGAGGATGGCGGAGGGGGCCGGGAAGAAGAACCTGTCGATCCAGCCCAGGCGCGACGCGGCCTCCCAGCCCAGCAGGAACCCGCCGAGGATGACGGCCTGCGTGACCGCGACCCGCGTGCGGTAGCCCATGGCCCGGCGCGCTGGGGCCGCGGCCGCCGCGATCCCCTCCAGGGGAGCGGTGGCCGCGTCGTTACTGGACAGCATAGCTCTTCTCCACCTCGGCACCGAGCAGGCTCCAGATCTGCCGATACAGGTCCATGTAGGCGTCGGTCGTGGCGAGGGCCGAGACGTCGCGCGGCCGCGGCAGCGGGATCGGCACCTCGCCCACCATGCGGCTCGCCGGGCCGGCCGACATTACCACCACGCGGTCGGCCAGCACGATGGCCTCCTCCAGGTCGTGCGTGATGAAGATCAAGGAGCGGCGGTCGGCCTGCCACAAGTCGAGGAGGATGCGCTGCATCAGCCGGCGCGTGTGCACGTCGAGCGCCGAGAACGGCTCATCCATCAGGACGATCCTTGGTTCCATGATCAGCGTCTGCGCCATCGCCACGCGCTTGCGCTGGCCGCCCGAGAGCTGGTGCATGAACCGCTTCTCGAACCCGGCCAGCCCGACCTTGGCGAGCCAGCGCCGCGCCCGCTCGCGCGCCTCCTCCCGCCCATGCCCGGTGAACACCAGGCCGAGCGCCACGTTGTCCTCGGCAGTCTTCCACGGCAGCAGCGCCTCCTGCTGGAGCATGTAGCCGGACTCGCCGTTGAGGCCCGTCAGCGGCTTGCCGAACACCAGCACCTCGCCCGCCGCGGCGCTCTTCAGGCCGGTCACGACGTTGAGGATGGTGCTCTTGCCGCACCCGGTAGGTCCCACCACGGCCACGAACTCCGAGTCCTTCACCACCAGGTCCATGCTGCCCACGGCGGTGTAGGAGCCGAACTGGACGGCGACGTTCCTCAACTCGACCGAGGGCGTTTCTTGCTGCGGCATTGCTTCCTCCCGAAGTGCGATGGCGGCAGGCTCTGCGGCCTGTGTTGCCGTTGTGGTCTGGTTCAGGGACGCGCCCCTCAGGCCGAGACGAGTTCGGACGGGGCGCCGGGCTCGGGCAGCACGGGCGGCGCGCCCGCGTCCACCCCCACCACGCCCGCGGCGACCAGGCGGTCGAACTCCTCGGGCGAGTACCCGGCTTCCCGCGCGATGGCGGCGCTGTGCTCGCCGACGCGGGGCACGTCCAGCCGCCGGCCCAGCCGCCGGCCCGCCATCTCGATCGGCAGCGCCGGGACCGGCATCGTCCGCCCGTCCGCCAGC
>CAHJXG010000545.1 GCA_903644035.1 Rhodospirillales bacterium | reverse complement strand
CAACAGGCCGAAGTCAAGCGTCGGGACCGTCAGCAGCCATGCTGGCCTTGCGGCCATCCTTCACCTAAGTCCCCAGGCTTGTGCCCGGCTCAACCAACCGAAACTGCCGGAAACGGACGACCGGCTTACGGCAAGGGAAGTGCCTGAGCAGACGTTCGCGCTCGCGCCTCTGAACGAGGATTGGATCGGGATTGGTGCCCATACCCGGCCCGTCTCTACCGGATCTCTGGCACCTTGACCCAGACCCAGGCGAGGTTGGCCGTCAGCAGGATGGCCGTGACCAGGAACACCCAGTGCAGCCCCAGCGTGGCCGCGATGGCGCCGCCTAAGAGCGGGCCCAGCGACTGGCCCAGGAACATCGCCGATGCGGTGACGCCGTAGACCGTGCCACGGTCCCCTGCCGGCGCCAGCCGCCCGACCAGCGCGTTGGCCGTGGGCAGGATGCCGCCCACGAACAGGCCCAGCCCGAACCGGGCCGCGACGAAGCTCCAATACCCCGGCACGAAGGCCTGGGGCGCGCTGGCCAGGGCGGCGCCGGCCAGCGAGATCAGCAGCACGCGGCGGTAGCCCAGCACGTCCGACCGCCGGCCCAGGAAGGGTGAGGCGATCAGGTCCGCGATCCCCGTCACGGAGAACGCCAGCCCGCCCAGCGTGGCCAAAGCCGGGACCGGACCCAGCAGCTGCTGCACGTACAGCGTCACAACCGGCTGCACGACCTGCACCCCGAACTGCGCCAGCAGCAGCACCATGAACAGGGGCAGCAACCCCCGCGAGCGCGACAGGATCGCGAAGCTCTGGAACAGCGTCGCCTTCGCGGTCCCGGCCGATGGCGGCACAAACCGTTCCCTCACGAGCAGGGAGGCCAGCACGCCGCACAGGCCACACACCACCGACGTCACGATGAACGGCGCCCGGTAGGAGCCGGTGACGTCCGCGACGAGGCCGCCCAGCAGCGGCCCGATCAGCGTTCCCACCAGCTGTCCGGTGCTGAGCCAGCCCAGCGAGTAGCCCAGCCGCCCCGGCGGCACCTGGCTGGCCACCAGCGAGATCGTCGCCGCATTGAACCCGGCAAACACTCCCATCAGCGCTCGCAGGCCCGCGAACTGCCACACGTTGCCGACCAGGCTCGTCAGCCCAGTAAACAGGGCGATGGCAAAGCAGGACCGCAGCACCATCAGCTTGCGCCCCCGCCGGTCCGCCACCCGGCCCCAGAGCGGAGAGGCAAAGGCAGCGACCAGCGGCGTCACGGCCGCCAGCACCCCGGCCCACCACTCGATCTGAGCCGGGTTGCTCACGCCGAGCTCAGGCAGGAACAGCGGCATCACCGGGCTGAGCACGGTGAAGCCCATGTTCATGCCCAGCTGGATGCCCATCATCACGAACAGGGTACGCTGCCAGTTGGGCGCGAAAGCTCCCTCTGGAAGAAGCTCGAAGGCAGCGGGGTCCGACACGGAGGGTCGCGGGGCGTCAGGCCCGTCGGCAGGAGCATTCATCATCCTGGAGTCCGCCCGGACGCAGCGAAAGTAAAGTGGGCGGGCGTCAGGACCATGGCAGGTCGTGGTGGGGGCGTCATGAGAGCCGGTAGGCGAGACAGCGGAGGGCGCAGCCTGGGCCCGTGACATGCCACGGCGGCTCAGGGCCGAGCCACCCCGCTCGCCGCCTCGCGCGGCACAAGCGTCCCCTGCCGGGTGGACGAAGTGATGCGGCGACGCGACACTGCCGCTGAACAGTCCGGTGACCTCCATGCAGTTCGACTTCGCGGCGATCTCAGCCAAGGACCGCTACAAGCTGATGGTCTCCACAATCCTGCCCCGGCCCATCGCCTGGGTCGTCACGCAGTCGGCGGCCGGGCTGGTCAATGCCGCCCCCTATTCCTTCTTCAACGGCGTGGGCGGTGATCCACCCCTGATCAGCATCAGCATCGAGGGGCGCGATGACGGGTCGCGCAAGGACACGTCGGTCAACATCCGCGAATCAGGCCAGTTCGTCGTCAACCTCGTCAGCGACGCGATCGCGCGCGACATGGTGGTCACCGCGATCGACTTCGCCCCGGATGTCAGTGAGGTGGCCGAGGCCCGGCTGACAACGACGCCCTCCGTGCTGGTCAGGCCGCCGCGCATCGCTGAAAGCCCTGTCGCCTTTGAATGCGAGCTGTATCAGGTCGTGGACCTGCCGCATTGCCGCGACCTGGTGATCGGCCACATCCTATGTATGCATGTCGCCGACGAGGCCGTTCAGGACGTGGAGCGCTGCTACATCGACACGCCGAAACTGGACCTGGTCGGCCGCATGCACGGCGGGGGCTGGTACAGCCGCACCCGCGACCGGTTCGAGATCCCGCGCATTCCCGTCGCCGAGTGGAAACGCCAGGACGGGTAGTGTTGCTTCGTCCGCCGCTTTCAACCTGATGCTCTCCAGGATTATGACGGCCATGGGACTTGCGCCACCCGCATCGGTGTTTCGAGGACTTGAAAGCGAGGAGGTCAATGCGACTTGGGCAGTCCCGACCGAGTTGCCATTGAAGGGACTTTGATGCCCAGTTTGTTCGACCCCATCCGCCTTGGCGCCATCGCGGCGCCGAACCGGATCATCATGGCGCCGCTGACCCGGGGGCGGGCCACGCGGGAGCACGTTCCGACGCCATTGATGGCCGAGTACTACGCCCAGCGGGCCGGCGCCGGCCTGATCATCTCCGAAGCCACCGGCATCAGTCAGCAAGGCCTGGGCTGGCCGTATGCGCCGGGCCTGTGGAGCGCGGAGCAGGTCGCCGCCTGGCGGCCCGTCACGGCGGCGGTCCACCAGGCCGGTGGACGCATCGCGGCCCAGCTCTGGCACATGGGGCAGCTCGTGCACCCGGACTTCCTGGGCGGCCAGCAGCCGGTCGCCGCGTCGGCCACCACGGCGCCGGATGCGGCCCACACCTACGACGGCAAGAAGCCGTATCACCAGGCCCGGGCGCTGCGGCTGGATGAGATGCCGGCTTTGCTCGACGATTATCGCCGGGCCGCCCGCCATGCGCTCGACGCAGGGTTCGATGGCGTGCAGATCCATGCCGCCAATGGCTACCTGATCGACGAGTTCCTGCGCGACGGCACCAATCATCGGACCGACGCCTATGGTGGCCCGGTGGAGAACCGCGTTCGCCTGCTGCAGGAGGTCGTGCGGGCCGTGGCCGAGACGGTGGGTGCCGACCGGACCGGCGTGCGGCTGTCGCCGAACGGCGCCATTCAGGGCTGCAACGACAGCGACCCTGCGCCCTTGTTCGTGGCAGCCGCCGAAGTGCTGCAGGAAGCCGGCGTCGCCTATCTGGAAATGCGGGAGCCTGGAGAGGGTGGCACGTTCGGGAAGCCCGACCATCCCCCGATCGCCCCCGCCATGCGCAGGGCCTTCACCGGGCCCATGATCCTCAACTCCGACTACGACCCGGCGGGCGCCGTCGCGGCGGTGGCAGACGGCAAGGCGGATGCGATCGCGTTCGGCCGGCCGTTCATCGCAAACCCTGACCTGCCGCGGCGGATCGCCGACGGCGTGCCGCTCGCCAAGGATGTGGCCCGCACCTGGTACAGCCAGGATCGGGAGGGCTACGTGGACTACCCGGCCGCCGCCTGACATCGACCGGCCGGGCAACTGCCAGGTTGGCGGCCCGGCGGCCCGTGGCTGCAGGACCCTGGTGAAGCGGCCGTTCACGTGCGGCGGGGCCACCGGAGAGATAAGCCAGTCGCACGGCGCACCCCTGAGCCGGGTCCTGCCCGACAGGTCAGCGGCCTGGCTCATGCGCGGCATCTGGAAACCCTTGGGTCGCTCAAGCCTTCGGATCATCCATGGTGGCGGCAACGGGCGCTGGAGAGGATTTTCGGTGAGCATAGGGCTGATCGCGTTGCTGGACGACATTGCCGGCTTGGCCAAGGTAGCGGCGGCCACGCTGGATGACGTGGGTGCGCAGGCGGCCAAGGCCGGGGCCAAGGCAGCCGGCGTGGTGATCGACGATGCCGCCGTGACGCCGCGCTACGTGGTGGGCTTCAGCGCGTCGCGTGAAGTGCCGATCGTGACTCGGATTGCGATGGGATCGCTTCGGAACAAGCTGCTGTTCCTGCTGCCCGGTGCGCTGGGGCTGAGCCTTGTCGCACCCTGGGTGATCACGCCGCTGCTGATGCTGGGCGGTGTCTACCTCTGCTACGAGGGTGCCGAGAAGGTCTGGCACGCCATGGTGCCGCACGGAGCCGACAAGCACGAGGCTGCGGTGCTGGCGCCGCCACAGGACCCGCAGGCGCTGGAAAACGCCAAGGTGCGCGGTGCCATCGGCACCGACTTCATCCTGTCGGCCGAGATCATGACGATCACCCTCGGCACCCTGCCCGACGTGCCGCTGTGGGAACAGGCGGTGGTGCTGGCGATCGTGGGGATCGGCATCACGCTGGGCGTCTACGGCGTGGTGGGGCTGATCGTGAAGGCCGACGACGCGGGGCTTGCCATGGCGGCCGGCGAGCGGCCGATCTCGGCAATCTTCCGCCGCTGCGCGGGCGCGCAGAACGCGGCCGACCGGGCGGTGCGGCCGGTGACGCAGGCGGTCGGACGCGGGCTGGTGGTCGGGATGCCGTGGTTCCTCAAGGCTCTGTCGATCGTCGGCACGGCGGCGATGGTGTGGGTGGGAGGCGGCATCATCGTGCACGGCCTGGGTGGCTACGGGCTGCCGGAAGTCGAGCACGCGATCCACAAGGTTGCCGCGGCGGTGGCGGGCGCAGTGCCGGGGGTGGCAGGTGCGGCGGAGTGGGTCGCGACGGCGGCGGGCTCGGGACTGGTGGGGCTTGTGATCGGCGCGGTGCTGATCCCAGCGGTGCAGTTCGTGGGGGTGCCGGTCCTGAGAGCAGTGCGCAGCCGGCGGGACGCGGGGCAGGCAGCATAGCGCATCGCGGCGCTGCTCCCCGGAGACGAAGCTGCCGTTGCGCGTGACGCGCTGCCGGCCGGTTGGGCTCGACCCATGGCGCACATGCAGCCCACAGACTGGCCGATGTCGGGCTGGCGGGTGTCGGGCAGGTTTCCCAAGCGGGCACTGACCCGCCCGGAGGCATTGGCACCGATCGACCGAAGTCGGTCGCAGCGTCATCCCAACGACGTTTCCGGAAACGGTCGTTCAATGCCATAAACTCAAGGATATCACTCGAGCTTGTCCTGCGTGCGAGTCTCAAAATCCGAGGCGGCATGGCGTTCGCGAAGCTGCGTGTTGGGCTCGCCAGTGATCTTGTTGACCATGACCGCTCGCTTGGCCGCTGGGCGGCCTTCGATCGCGTCCGTCCAGCGGTTGAGGTGCGCATAGTCCTGCACCGAAAGGAACTTGGCGGCCGCACCGTACAGGCGCCCCTTCATCAGCGCACCATACCATGGCCAGACGGCCATGTCGGCGATCGTGTAGGCGGGGCCGGCGAGATACTCGCTTTCGGCAAGGCGGCGGTCCAAGACGTCCAACTGGCGCTTGCTCTCCATCGCGAACCGGTCGATGGCATATTGGATCTTCTCCGGCGCGTAGGCGTAGAAGTGGCCGAACCCGCCGCCGAGGTAAGGGCCGGAGCCCATTTGCCAGAACAGCCATGAGAGGCATTCTGCGCGGGTGTGGTCCGTCGGCAGGAACGCGCCGAACTTCTCCGCCAGATAAAGCAGGATCGCGCCGGACTCGAAGATGCGCACTGGCTGGGGACCGCTTCGGTCGTGGAGCGCGGGAATCTTCGAGTTGGGGTTCAGCGCCACGAACCCACTACCGAACTGGTCGCCCTTGGAGATCTCGATCAGCCAGGCGTCATACTCGGCGCCACCGTGGCCGGCCGCAAGCAACTCCTCCAGCATCAGCGTGGCTTTTACGCCGTTGGGGGTGGCCTGCGAGTAGAGCTGCAGCGGGTTGAGGCCGACCGGCAGCTCCTTCTCATGCGTGGCGCCGGCGACGGGACGGTTGATGCTGGCGAATCGGCCGCCGGGGTTTTCGGGTGGGGTCCAGATCTCTGGCGGCGTGTAGTCGGTCATGATGGGATCTCCAGTGGCTGGGCATCGAACGCCGGCCGGGCAAGGCCGGTTTTATGCGTCATGCCATGACGCGCAAGTACAGGGCCGACGCGGGGCGCACTTGCCGCGGCTGCCGCGATAGCGACAAGGCGCGACATCTCATTCCCAGGAAGGCGGCGCGACGATCCCAAGTTAGAGGTTTTTCCGATCGAAGTGGATCGGAGAAAATCTCTAGCTCCTTGTTTTAACGAGCAGCTTTGTCCGACCAAAAGAGCAGATTGGTCGGAGGTTGCTCTAGGCTGTCTTGCCGGTCTGAAGGTCGGTGCTGCGCGTCACCCCTCCCAAGCATCGGTCTCCCGGCGCATGTCGTGGAGCTTGCCGCGGAGCTGGTCCAGCGCGTCATCGCCGGGAGTCTGTGAGCGGCGCTGGACGGGCTGGGCGCCGGCTCTCTCCTCGACCACGAGGTCACACCCTACGTCAAGGACGGCTGGCTGATCCGGCCGCTCGCCGAGTGGACGCCGGCCGTTCCAGGCTTCCACCCCTACTACTCGTCACGGCGACGAATACGTCCTGTGCTGGCCGCATTCATGGAGGCGGCGCGCGGCCGCGGCTGATCAGGCGTATCGCCGAGATGGCGCGGCGTATCCAGCCAAGTCACCCTGGGCCGGGATGAACAGGCGACTACTCTCAAGGCACTTCGCGCGTTGTTCGAACGACCAGGTTGGGCGCGCAGCCACCGCGGCCAGGCATCGCTGACACCGGTTCATCGGCCAGCCGTGGCGGCGGCACCTGCAAGCCAGACCGCTACCGGGGCCGACCAGCCGGTCCGATCGGGCCTTTGTCAGGGTCACGCATCCGGGCTGCCAGGGCGTGGCGCAGCGGGGGCAGGTTGCCCAGCCGCAACGCCCCGTTCCGCAGCAGGCGCGCCGGCAGGCTGTCCCCGGCCGCGTAGAGCCGCATCAGCGCCTCCGCCCCCGCGAAGAACAGCCGCGTCTCGGCACGGTGCGCCGCCTCGTAGCGCGCCAGAGCCGCC
>CAHJXG010000544.1 GCA_903644035.1 Rhodospirillales bacterium | reverse complement strand
CGACGGCGACGACGCGCCCGCCCTCGCCGCGGGCCAGCGCCACGCAGTCGGTCAGGTAGAACTCGCCCCCGGCGCTCGGCTGCACCGCACGCAGCCAGCGGAGCATGTCGGCGGCCGGCGCGCACAGCACGCCGGCGTTGCACAGCCCGACCGCGCGCTCGGCCTCGGTCGCGTCGGCCCACTCCACGATGCGCTCCACGGCGTCGCCATGCATCAGCACGCGGCCGTAGCGCCCGGGGTCGGCGGGGCGCATCGCCAGCAGCGCCAACGCCGCACCCCCGCCGCGCCGTTGTTCCACAAGGCGCCGCAGCGTCGCGGGCCGGATGAGCGGGTTGTCGGCATACAGCACCGCCACGTCGCCATCACCGAACCGCTCCGCCGCCTGCAGCGCCGCATGGGCGGTGCCCAGCCGCTCCGTCTGCACGACCACCGGATGCGGCGCCGCGGCGCGGGCCAGCACGTCCATGCCCGGGCCGGCCACCACGACCACGCGGTCGAATACCTCCATGCAGCTTGCGATGAGGTGCTGCAGCATCGGACGTCCCGCGATGGGGTGCAGCGCCTTCGGCAGCGCGGATTTCATGCGGGTGCCCAGCCCGGCGGCCAGCAGGACGGCTGTTGTTGTCATGCAACGATGGGTAGCGTCCGGCCCGCGCCCATGTCAAAGCCCATATGGACCCCTCGGAGCGCCCCCATGGAACCGACCCTGCTGCTCGACCTCGACGGGACGCTGGTGGACACCGTCCCCGACCTGCTGGCCTGCCTCAACCGCCTGATGGCGTCGCGCGGGCTTCCGGCGCTCACGACGGCGGAGGTCATCCCCATGATCGGCGACGGCGCGGCCGTGCTGGTGCGCCGGGCGATGGCGGCGCGCGGGCGGGAGGCGACGCCGGACGACCAGCAGACGCTGCTGGCCGACTACACCGCGAACGTCGCCGACGGGTCGCGCCTGTTCCCCGGCGTCGAGCCGACCCTGCGCGCCATGGCGGCCGATGGATGGCGCCTCGCGGTCTGCACCAACAAGCCCGTCGTCGCGGCCCGCGAGCTGCTGGCGACGCTCGGCGTGCTGGAACTGTTCGCCGCAGTGGGCGGCGGGGACAGCTACCGCACCCGCAAGCCCGACCCTCAGCACCTGCTTTCGACCCTGGCGGACGCTGGGGGCCGTGCGGACGCGGCGGTGATGGTCGGCGACCACCACAACGACGTGCAGGCCGCCCTCGGGGCCGGGGTGCCGTGCATCTTCGCGGCCTGGGGCTACGGCGCAGCGCCGGCGGAGGTGGCGGCGACCGCGGCGGCGTTCCCCGAGGTGGCCGGGCTGGCGCGGGGGCTACTCGGGCGCGGCTAGATACATGACAAGCTTGCCGATCAGGTCCGTCTCGAACTGGATGCGCACCGGGATCATCGGGCCGCCGGGCGTCACGGCGGCGAACCAGGCGGTGCCGCGACGCGGGCGCTGCGCCGACGCCCGGTCCGCGTCCAGCCGGAAGCCGCCAAGCTGCCGGCCCTCGAAGTCGCATCGCAGCGCGGGCCCGGCAAAGCTGGAGCGGCCCGTCTGTTCCAGCACCTCCCGCCCGGCGGTGCGCGCGGTCAGCTCGGCCAGCCGGCGCCCGTCATAGGTGCGGGACTGCCCGTCGCACCGGCCCGTCGCGTTCACCTGGCGCACCAGCTGCGCCATGGCGCTGACGCTGTCGATGGTGCCGGCCTGGTCCGCGGGGGCAACCGGCTCGCGCTCCTCCTCGTTGGGCGGGGTCAGGGTGCGGATGTCCGGCTGGCCCTTGGGGTAGTCGATCTGGGTCACGCGGGGCCGTCCGCGGAAATGGCCGGCGCTGTAGAACCGCCGGGGTGCCGGATGGTCGCCGAGGAAGGCGCCCTCGACCACGGTGTCCTGCTCCGCACGGACCAGCGCGCCGACCGTGCCGGCGGTGCGATACGTCAGGCGCACCCGGTAGTCGCGCGGGCCAATGGCAAGCTCCGCATCCAGGCGTAGGACGTTCAGCCCGGTGGAATAAGCGGCGTAGTGCGCGCTGACCGGCTGCGCACGGGCGGCAGGAGCCAGGCACAGGAGCAGGACGGCAGCAAGATACCTCATGCCGGCACTGTCGGGCCAAACCGGCGCCGCCGCAACTTGACACCGATGGGACCCGGCCCCTACACAGCCAGCCCTTGGCGGGGCCGGAGACGCTTTTCTGGCAGGCTTGGGCGCGTAGCTCAGCGGTAGAGCATTCGCTTCACACGCGAAGGGTCACAGGTTCAATCCCTGTCGCGCCCACCACGCCCCGGTTACGGCGTGCCCCCCTCCCCCAGGTCCCACCACAGCCCGGCGAACGCCGCGATGCCCTCCCGCGCCGGCGCGACCAGCAGGTGCTCGTCGGGGCCGTGCTGCTTGCAGCCGTTGTAGCTGTGCGGCACCCAGACCAGCGGCGTGCCGAGGTGGTCCACGAACACGTCCCCCGGCAGGCCGCCGCCGCTGTTGGGGATGAGCTGCACCGGGCGGCCGAGCGTGTCCGCCATGTTGGCGACGGCCCAGCGCACCCATGGATTGGCCGGGTCGGTGCGGCTCGCGGCCATGCGCACGCCGGCACCGACGATCGCCACCTCGGGAAAGCCGGCGGCGTCGAGGTGGCGGCGCAGCGTGCCCTCGAAGGTCGCGGGGTCGCTGTCCACGGTGTAGCGGATTTGGCAGCTCGCGCGGGCGTTGGGGGCGACGGCGTTCATCGGGTTCTCCGGCCGGCCCGACAGCAGGGCCAGCACGATGAAGCTGTTCCAGCCGTAGATCTTCTCCGCCGCCGACAGCCCCGGCTCGCCCCAGCCGGGGTCGATGGTCGCGGCCTCCCCCTCCGCCACCAGCTCGCAGCCGCGCAGCGCGTCGCGCACGCTGGGAGGCATCGCCGGCGGCAGCCAGTCACGCACCAGGATGCGGCCGTGGCGGTCGGCGATGGCCGCGATGGCGTGGGACAGCACGATGGCCGGGTCGGTGGTCATGCCGCCCCAGTTGCCGGAATGCACGCCGCCCGCGCGCAGGTCGAGCACGAGGTCGAAATGGAACGTGCCGCGCGTGCCCGTGGAGACGGTGGGCGTCGCGGCGTTCATCCGCGGGCCGTCGCTGGCGATCAGCACGTCGGCCGCGAGCCGGTCGCGGTGCTGGGCCACGAACTCGCGCAGGCCCTGGCTGCCCCGCTCCTCCGCCATCTCCAGGATCAGCTTGAGGTTGAAGCCGAGGCGGCCGCCGCGCTCGGCCAGCACCGCCTCGAGCGCCGCCAGGTTGAGGGCGTGCTGGCCCTTGTTGTCGGCGGAGCCGCGGCCGTACCAGCGGTCGCCCTCCTTCGTCAGCGCCCAGGGATCGAGGCCGGGACGCCATTGCTCCGGCAGGCCGCGCACGGTGTCGCCGTGGCCGTAGGTCAGCACCGTGGGTCCGGCCCCCTCGATCCGTTCGGCCAGCAGGATGGGTCCGAAGCCCGGCACGGGGTTCGCGTGCAGCTCGGCCGTGAAGCCCATGCGTTCGAGCCAGGGCCGGATGTGCGCCTCAAGGTAGCGCGCGAGGTCCGCGTCGTGGCCCGGGTCCTGCGAGGTGCTGGGCACGGCGACCAGGCCGGCCAGCCGGTCCTCGAACCCGCCTTCGTCGAAGAACGCCAACGCGCGGCCGACCGCGCCGCTCCTGGTTCCGCTCATTCGGGCCTCCTTCGGTGTGGTTCGAGGCTGCCGGCTCTGGCGGGCTGGGGCAAGCGCGCCGCGAGGAGGCCGCGCAAGGCGGCCCGGCGCGTGGGCCAGTCGCCATGCAGCAAGGCCGTCATGCCCGCGAACAGGCCGGCATCGTCCGGCGTCGCCGGCCTTAGGTGCGGGCGGAGGCGCCCGCGGCGCTCGCTGACCGTCTTCACGACGGTCATGCCCAGCAGCCCCTCCGCGC
>CAHJXG010000543.1 GCA_903644035.1 Rhodospirillales bacterium | reverse complement strand
CATCGGCCGCGGCGGCCAGGCGGGCGTGGATCGCCTCGATCCCGGCGCGCCGCTCGGGCGTCATGCGCCGCGCCGCGAGGCGGGCGCACAGCCCTTCCAGTTCGCCCATCACCTCGAACATCTCGATCAGCGCCTGCACGCCCAGCACGCGGACGGCCGCCCCCTGCCGCCCGCGCAACTCGATCAGGTCGTCGGCCGCCAGCAGCCGGAACGCCTCGCGGACCGGGGTGCGGGACACGCCGAACCGCTCGGCGACCTCCTTCTCGTCCAGCCGCGCGCCCGGCTCGATGCGTCCCTCGGCGATCTCGGCCTCAAGGCGGCCGTGCACCGTGCTGGCCCGCGTCCGGCCGGGGTCGGCGACGGCGCCCGTCTCCTTCTGCCGGGATTTCGGCCATGAAGCCTGCCTATGTGCTCCGAAACCACGCATATGTGCACAAACTCCAATACTCTGCATACAGGATTGCCGCCGCGGCCCGTCTGTTGTAGGCGCTCGACAATCATCGCGCCATCGGGCGTCTCCGCTGGCATAAGCTTTGCTGATCCCGACTCCGACTGACCAAGGAACCCGGCGTGGCCGTCTCGGCGCTTCACCTCCCCCAGGCCGCACCCGCGCCCGCGCCGCTTCTGGCGATGCGCGGCATCTCCAAGACGTTCGGCCGCACCCGCGCGCTGGAGGGCTTCGACCTGTCCGTGCCCGCCGGCGAGTTCGTCACCGTCGTGGGCCCCAGCGGCTGCGGCAAGAGCACCCTGTTCAACATGGCGGCGGGGCTGGAGGAGCCGGATGCAGGCGGCGTCATGCGGTTCAAGGGCCGCGCCTGCCATGCATCGGAGCTGCTGGGCCAGGTCGCGTTCATGCCGCAGCGCGACCTGCTGCTGCCGTGGCGCAGCGTGATCGACAACGCGATCCTGGCGCTGGAGGTCGAGGGCGCGCCGCGCCGGCAGGCCCGCGCCCGGGCGCGCGGGATGGTGCCGGAGTTCGGGCTGGCCGGGTTCGAGGACCAGTATCCGCACCAGCTCTCGGGCGGCATGAGGCAGCGCGTGGCGCTCATGCGCACCTTTCTGTTCGAGCGCGAGCTGATGCTGCTCGATGAGCCGTTCGGCGCGCTCGATGCCCTGACCCGCAGCCTGATGCAGCGCTGGCTGCTGGAGGTGTGGGAGCGGCACCGGCGCACCATCCTGTTCATCACGCACGACGTGGACGAGGCGATCTTCCTCGGCGACCGCGTCCTGGTGATGACCGCCCGGCCCGGCCGGGTGAAGCTCGAGCGGCGCGTGGCCCTGCCCCGCCCGCGCGGCCCGGGCCTGGTGCTGTCGCCCGAGTTCATCGCGCTGAAGCGCGACCTCCTGGACGCGATCGAGGAGGAGAGCATGAAAAGCTTCGCCGCCAGCCTGCCTGCCGCCCAGCAAGGCACGTCGGCATGACCCCGCCTTGCGGCATCGTAGATCGTAACGATGTGGCCAGCTCAACCCAGCACTCCAACCAGGAGCATCTTCCCATGCAAAGGCGGCACTTGCTGACGGCCATCGCGGCGGCGGGCCTGGTCCCGACGCTCCGCGGCGCGCGCGGCCAGGCATTGGCGAAGGCGAGCCTGCGCCTGAAATGGCTGCCGCAGACCCAGTTCGCCGGGTTCTACCTGGCGAAGGCGCGCGGCTACTACGCCGCCGAGGGGATCGACCTCACGATCAACCCGGGCGGCCCGAACCTGCTGACCGAGAACCTGGTCGCCACCGGCGCCGACACGTTCGGGCTGTCAGGCGGCACGGACAGCGTGTTCGCGGCGCGGGACAAGGGGCTGCCGGTCGTGTGCGTCGGCGTCGCGCATCAGGTGACGCCGTTCGTGTTCGTGTCGCGCGCGGACGGGCCGGTCAAGACGCTGCAGGACTTCCGCGGCAGGACCGTGACGGCCTGGTTCACCGGCGCCAACTACGTGCTGCTGGGCATGTTGGCGCAGGCCGGGATCAAGGCGTCCGACTTCACGTTGCAGCCGCAGCAGGTGAGCGTGACGCCGTTCGTGGACGGCCAGACCGACGTCGTGACGGCGACGGTCTACAACGAGTACTACACGCTGATGACCCGGATGGGCGCCGACAAGCTGCGCCGCTTCGTGCCGGAGGATTACGGCGTGACCTTCCCCCGCGACGCGCTGATCGTCAGCGAGGCCACGGCGCGGGACAAGCCGGACCTGGTGCGCGGCTTCCTGCGCGCCTCCATCCGCGGCTGGCGCGACGCGCTGCGCGACCCGAAGGCCGGGGTCGACACGGTGATGGCGGCGGCCCCCACGCTGGACCGCGCGGCGCAGGAGTTCATGCTGACGGAGGCCGGCAAGCTGATGGTCGCGGGTGCCGCCGCCCGGGACGGCCTGCTGTGGATCGACCGCGACGCCGTCCGCTCCGCGCACGACTTCCTGCTGAAGTACGAGGTCATCAAGAAGCCGGTGGACCTGGCGGCGGCCTACGACCGCAGCTTCCTCGACGCCATCCCCGCGGCAGACCGGCTGGCGTGAGTCGGGCCTCGGGGGCCGCGGCGGCGCTGGGTCGCCTGCTGCTCGGCTTGGCCGTCGCCGGGCTGGCGTGGGAGGGCGCGGTCGTGCTGCTCGGCATCCGCCCCGCCACCG
>CAHJXG010000542.1 GCA_903644035.1 Rhodospirillales bacterium | reverse complement strand
TGGGGCCGATCAGCACGAACTGCACGCCCGGGCGCAGGTCGGCGACCGCGGCGAGCAGGCCAGCGTCCAGCCGCTCGTCCAGCACGCCATAGAAGCCGGCGCGGGGGTGCGGGATGCGGGCCTGGTCCTCTGGGTCCGCCAGGCCGTCGCGGGCCGGGCGGAAATGCGCCGCGTCCACGCCGCTCGGGAACGCATGCACGGCGCCGTGGCGGCGGCGCTTCGCCTCGTACAGGCTCTGCCCGCCGGTGAACACGAGGTCGGCGCGCCGCAGCAGCGCCTGTTCGCGCCCCGGCAGGGACGGGTCGGCGCCGGCGAAGGCCGACAGCTCGTCCATGCAGTCATAGACCGTGAGGCGCGCCGCGAGGTGGTCCGAGAACGCCAGCGCCTGGGGCGTGTAGTACCACAGGACCGGATCGGCCATGCCCGCGTCCCGCAGCATGTCGTCCAGCAGCCGGCGCTGCGCCGCATCGGGGTCGGCGCCGTACGGGATGTGCGGCTCCGCGATCATGACGCCCTCGGCGGACCGGCGCACGGCGAGGCGGGGCGTCGCCTCCTCGCCCCAGATCGGCTCCTCCCAGTACACGACCCGCATGGCGGTGGCGGCGCGGGTCAGCAGATGCTGCGGGCGTTGAAAGACGAATGCCCAGCGAAGGTGCGAGAAGCACAGGAGCGTTGGCCGGCCGTCCACGGCCGCCAGGGATCGCTGGACGTCTCGCCCCGTCTCGAACTGCATCCCCGCCCCTTTTCCGACCGCTGCGCCAACGCCGCATCGTTCGCCGGGT
The DNA here is from genome assembly GCA_903644035.1 of Rhodospirillales bacterium. Taxonomy (GTDB): domain Bacteria; phylum Pseudomonadota; class Alphaproteobacteria; order Acetobacterales; family Acetobacteraceae; genus CAHJXG01. The sequence continues at coordinate 2,018 of CAHJXG010000542.1, read as the reverse complement.
TCGTTCTCACCGGCACCCACGCAACCCGCGATGCGTCCCGGTGTTTGTGCCCTGCCCGGCCGTTCCGCCGGGCGAACGGGACGATGACATGCCGCAAGACGCCGACGACAGCCTGAGCGACCCTGAAGCCGCCGCGCGCGCCGCGCGCCTGCGCTACGTGTCGGACCGGCGGCCCGGCATCCGCCGTACCCGGGACGGCGAGGGCTTCGCCTACCATGACGCGGACGGCAGCCTGATCACGGAGGAGCGCACGCTCGACCGCGTCCGCAAGCTCGCGATCCCGCCGGCCTACACCGACGTTTGGATCTGCCGCGACCCGCGCGGGCACCTGCAGGCCGTCGGCCGCGACGCGCGGGGCCGCAAGCAGTACCGCTACCACGCCCGCTGGCGCGAGGTCCGGGACGAGGCGAAGTATGGCAAGATGCTGACCTTCGGCCGGGTGCTGCCGACCATCCGCGCCCAGGTGCAGCGCGACCTGGCGCTGCACGGCCTGCCGAAGCGCAAGGTGCTGGCCGCCATCGTGGCGCTCCTGGAGAAGACCATGATGCGGGTCGGCAACGAGGAGTATGCCAAGCAGAACCAGAGCTTCGGCCTGACGACGCTGCGCAACGGGCACGCCCGGGTGAAGGGCGGGCGCCTGACGTTCGATTTCCGCGGCAAGCACGGCGTCGAGCACCATATCGACCTGCAGGACCGCCGCCTGGCCCGCGTCGTGGAACGCTGCCGTGACCTGCCGGGGCAGGAGCTGTTCCAGTTCGTGGACCAGGACGGGGACACCCACGGCATCGGCTCCGACGACGTGAACGAGTACCTGCACGAGATCACGGGCGAGGACATCACCGCCAAGGATTTCCGCACCTGGGCCGCGACCAACCTCGCGGCGGAGGCGTTGGCGGCGGCGGAGGTGCACGACACCAAGACCAAGGCCAAGCGCGCCCTGGTGGAGGCGGTGGAGAGCGTCGCCAAGCGGCTCGGCAACACGCCCGCGATCTGCCGCAAGTGCTACATCCACCCGGCGGTGTTCGAGGGCTACCTGGACGGCAGCCTGGCGGAGGGGTTGAAGGCCCGCGCGGATGCGGTGCTGGAGGACGGCGGCGCCGGGCTGTCGGCGCGGGAGGTGGCGGTGACGCGGTTCCTCAGCAAGCGCCTGGGCGAGGTCATCGAGGAGCCGCGGCGCGACGTGGCTTGAGTCGCCGCGGCACGGCATGGCGGCGCAGGGACGGGCGGGAGTGAACATGGCGTTGCGGTCGCGGTTGAACCACCTGACCTTGGTCTCCTCCGAGCAGGACGCCTTCGCGGACGCGCTCTGGCGCCAGCTGCGGCTGGAGGCCGAGCAGGCCTATGCGGCCGCGCCCACGCTGGCGCCGCTGTTCCTGGACTCGATCCTCAACCAGCCCAGCTTCGAGGCGGCGCTGTTCCACCGCGTCGCCGCGCGGCTGAAGAACGAGGTCATCGCGCAGCCGGTGATCCTGCAGGCGTTCCACCGCGCGTCGGGCGCGACGGAGGAGATCGGTTCGGGCCTCAAGGCCGACATCGCCGCCGTGCTCGACCGCGACCCGGCCTGCGAGCGCCTGATCGAGCCGTTCCTCTACTTCAAGGGGTTCCACGCGCTGCAGGCCCACCGGCTCACGCATTGGCTGTGGAACGCGGGCGAGCGGGACTTCTCGCTCTATCTGCAAAGCCGCTCGTCGGAGGTGTTCCAGACGGACATCCACCCCGCCGCCCGGATCGGCCGGGGCGTGTTCCTCGACCACGCGACCGGCCTGGTGGTGGGGGAGACGGCGGTGATCGAGGACGACGTGTCGCTGCTGCAGGGCATCACGCTGGGCGGGACCGGGAAGGAGGCGGGCGACCGTCACCCGAAGATCCGCCGCGGCGCGATGATCGGCGCCGGGGCCAAGATCCTGGGCAACATCGAGGTGGGCGAGCAGGCGCGGATCGCGGCCGGCTCGGTCGTGCTGACCGCCGTGCCGGCCCGGGCCACCGTCGCCGGCGTGCCGGCCCGCGTCGTCCGCACC
>CAHJXG010000541.1 GCA_903644035.1 Rhodospirillales bacterium | reverse complement strand
CGGTTCACCCCCGGAGGAAGCGCCCGCAGCCGCCGAAGACTAACGCTGGACCTGGACCACCAAGCCCAAGCACCTCAGTTCACACCGAAGTCTCACCTCCGGCGAAACACTTCTAGGGGGCAGGTCAGCGCGAAGATCGCGCAACACGCCCGGATCGCAGCATCATGGATGGCTTATGCTCCCGCCGCTATGACCCGGTGCCCACACGGCATCCTGATATTCCTTGTCAGGCTCTTTCGGCTTCAGCTTCCTCAAGGGTCACGTCGAGATGCACCGGGTTGTGGAGCGTGTTGGCCACGGGCGACCAGAGCGTCGCGTGCCTGACAAGCGCTTCCAGGCTGGCGCGCGGCGCTTCCGCCTCGATGCGCACCGATACCCGGATCGCCTCGAAGCCGATCGTTTTGGGGGTGAGGTCGCCGGCTCCCCAAACGGCGGTTGAGTTCAGGTCCGCCACGAGCTCGAGTTCCAGCGACTGCAGCGGGATGCCCTGGGCCACGGCGTTGGCGTGGATGCCGACGGCGAGGCAGGAGCCGAAAGCGGCAAGCAGCGCCTCCGAGGCGTTCGGCGCGACCGACTCCCCGGACAAGCCCTCCGGCTCGTCCTCCATCACCGGCTGCGGCGGCAGGTTGCGGATGTAGTTGAGCTGATTGAACCGGCCGCGGGCGACGGTGCGGCATCGCAGGGTGCGGGTCGCAGACGGGTTCGCCGCCCCTCTGGCGATCAGGCCGTCGAGCTCGCGCTTGTCCACTGAGGTCCGTATCGGATTTGATGGCTTCGCCATTGGCTGTCTTCCAAGCTCCCATGGGACATCGTCGTCGAAATAGCCGCCGCTTGGGCAGAACTGCCTTACGTAGAGGCGGGCGTGGACGAACGGTCGGCGCCGCGCCGGAGAGTTCAGCCTGTCGCTCTTCAACCTACACATCCCGAGTGGGCGGGTAGCGGGCCAAAGACGGCTAACGAGAATGCGAAAAAGCGCAGGAGGTCGATTGTGCTGGACTGGGACGACCTCCGATTTTTCTTGGCGTTGGCCAGGCATGGCAGCCTGTCCGCGGCCGCCAGGGACCTCCACGTCGCCCAGTCCACCATGGGGCGCCGCCTCGCTTCCCTGGAGGCGAGCCTGGGCGTGCGGCTGCTCAACCGGACGCCGGACGGATATGTCGCGACCCAGGCCGGGGAAGGCGTCCGTGCCCGGGCCGAGCGCCTGGAACAGGAGGCCATGGCGCTGGAACGCGACGTGGGCGGCCGGGACACGCGCATGGCGGGACTGGTCAGGGTGACCTGCGCCGAGACCGTCGCCACGCACATCCTGGCGCCCTGCTTCGCCTTGCTTCACGTGCAGCAGCCCGACCTCATGATCGAGCTGATCCCCAACCCACGGGAACTCAGCCTTTCCATGCGCGAGGCGGACATCTCGCTTCGATTGAGGCGCCCCGACCAACACGACCTAGTGGTCCGCCGGGTCGGCTCGTTAGGGTTCGGCCTTTTCGCCAGCCCCGGCTACCTGGAGCGCCACGGCGAGCTGGATTTCGAGGGCGGCTGCCCCGGCCATTACCTCATCACTCAGTCGGAGGACATCCAGGACGCGACGCAGACCGCCTGGCTGGCTGACCTGGCACCGCGTGCGCGCGTCGCCATGCAAACCAGCAGCCATGAGGCGGCAGTCTCCGCCGCCGTCCATGGTGGCGGCCTTGCCTGTCTCGCACGCTTCCGCGCCGACAAGGAAACCGGCCTGGTCCGCCTGGACGTGCCGTCCCAGGTCCCGAGCGCAGACATGTTCCTGGTGGTGCACCGGGACACCCGGCAGACGCCCCGCATCCGGGTCGCGCTCACGCACATCACCGAGTGGGTGCGCCGCCAGGCAGGCGAGCTGCTTCCTGTCGGAACGGGGAAGATCGCCTCCTCCGATGGCGGGCCAGAGCACTGAGCGTCCCCGCCAACCTCGTCGCCGCGCTGCGTGCAGATTCGCATAGTCGATGACCGGACTCGGTCCCCATCTGCGCCATTTCTTGCCCTTACATTAGCCGTTATCCAACGTGGCTGACGGCTGCATCAAGGTCCGGGGCTCGTTCGCGGGCACGTGGCAGGACATGGCGGAGGGGGTTGCCTTTGCCGACGGCCGCGTCAAGGCAGGCACCGGGCTGCAGCCGCTCTCCACGGCGAACGGCATTCTGGACCGGCTTGGCCGGGGCGACGCCGCTTCGCGTGTCGTGCTGGATTTCGCGACAGCCTGACCTTGCTGCCCGGCGCCTACCATCATGGGAGAGAGCAGATGACGTATTCGAGCCTCATGGTCCACTTGGACCTCGGCGTGTCCAACGAGGCGCTGCTCCAGCTTACCGCCGACATGGCCGAGCGGTTCGGCGCGGGGGTGCTCGGCATCGCCGCCGGCCAGCCGGTGCAGATGCAGATCATGTACGGCAACGGCTACATGTCGGCGGAAGGCATGGAGCAGGATCGCGCCCTGGTCGCAAACCAGGCTGCCGAAGTGGAGGACCGGTTCCGGGCCGTCATGCGCAACCGCGCGCACAGCCTGCAATGGCGCTCGACCATCAGCTACATGGAGCTGACGAACTGGGTCGCGGACCAGGCCCGCGGCGCCGACCTGCTGCTCATGGCGTCCAGGCCGGACGATCCGCGGTCCGGGTCCACGAAGCGCCTGGACATCGACGACCTCGTGATGCGCCTCGGCCGCCCTTTGGTTGTGGTTCCGCCATCCGTCGCGGCGCTCGACCTTGAGCATGTCGTCATCGGCTGGAAGGACACGCGGGAAACCCGCCGGGCCGTGCTGGACGCTCTGCCTCTGCTGCGGAGCGCCGGGCAGGTGACGGTGGTGGAGATCGTGGAGGATGCCGAGGAGATGGCCTCGGCTCGGCTGCATCTCGCCGAAGTCGTCGCCTGGCTCGAAGGGCACGGCGTGGTGGCGGAGGCAGTCACAGAGCCGCTGTCCGGCGGTCCCGCCGCCCAGCTTGAGGCGGCGGCCGCGGTGAAGCACGCCGGGCTGCTGGTGATCGGCGCCTACGGGCACAACCGCCTGCGCGAATGGGTGCTGGGCGGGATGACGCGCGACGCCTTGCGGCACCCGGCGCGCTGTTCGTTCATGTCGCACTGACCCGGACCCTGATGGACAGCTGTGGCCAGGACATGGGTTCCGTATCCGCATAGTGGCTAGGCGGAATGGGTCCGTGCCCGGGCAGGCTGCACTCGGTAGAACAAAGGCGGCAGAACAGCGGCACTGTCCGAAGCGACGCAGCTTCGGAACACCGCCAACGGCACCGCGCCCGTGACGTCCCCAGGTCGATCCCGGCGCGGAACTCCAGCAGTGCGAGGCAAAATGTCCAGCGACAGCCATCCGCAACCCACCTTTGCCGGACCTTCGCGCCGGCGATGCGCGAGGCCCGCACCGGATGGGTCGTGGCGGTGGGAGGCGAGATTTCGCAGCCCGGCGTGGACGAGGCGGTTCGCATCGCCTCATTTGCCGCGCTGCAGGCCGTGGTCCGTGCGGTCATGCTGGAAGTCGGGCCCCATGGCATCGACGTGAGCAGCATCACGCAGGGCTGCACCGCAGGCGAGCCAGACGTGGGAGCCGGGCGTCGCCTGACCCGACCGGCGCAGGCAGCCGATCTTGACGCGGTCGCGGCGGCCGTCGCGGCAGCTTGCAATTCGCTGTCGCACCTTTCCGCAGCAAAACCCCGGGCCATGACCGGCGCCCGCCCGTCATGAGGCGCTTGCCAGGCAAACGGCCCACGTCCGGAACACGTCCGTAAATGGTCAACTTCTTCATCACCCGGCCGATCTTCGCCTCCGTCGTCGCCATCGTCATGGTCCTGGCCGGCGCGGTCGGCTACGTGCTGCTCCCGGTCGCGCAGTTCCCCGAGATCGCGCCGCCGCAGGTGGTCGTCACCGCCTCCTACGGCGGCGCGAGCGCGCAGACCGTCGCCGAGACCGTGACCACCGTGCTCGAGCAGCAGATCAACGGCGTGCAGGGCATGTCGTACATGTCGTCGGTCAGCGCCAACGACGGCACGTCCACGGTTACGATCACCTTCGACGTCGGCTACAGCGTCGATATCGCGGCCGTGGACGTGCAGAACCGGGTGTCCCAGGCCAGCGCGCAGCTGCCGGCCATCGTCAACCAGGGCGGCATCACGATCCAGAAGAAGCAGCCGAACTTTACCCTGCTGGTCAACCTCGTCTCGCCCGACGGGTCGGTGGACCCGGTGACGCTCAGCAACTACGCCTACCTGCAGCTCGTGGACCCGATCAAGCGCCTGCCAGGCGCCAGCGACGTGGCGATCTTCGGCGAGAAGCGGTACTCGATGCGGATCTGGCTCAACCCGGACCGCCTCGCTCAGTTGGGCGTGACCGCGGCCGAGGTGCAGCAGGCGATCCTGGAGCAGAACCTTCAGGTGGCGTCCGGCAAGCTCGGCCAGGCGCCGTCGCCCGCAAACCAGGCGTTCGAGCTGCAGATCAACACCCTCGGCCGCCTCGCCGACGTCAAGGAGTTCGAGGACATCGTCGTGCGCGCCGGCCGCGGCAGCACGGCGATGGTGCACATGCGCGACCTGGGCCGGGTGGAGCTGGGCGCGCTGTCCTACAACTCGAACGCCTACCTCGGCGACAAGCCGACCGTCATCATGGCAATCTACCAGGTGCCCGGCGCCAACGCGCTCGACCTCGACAAGCAGGTCCGTGCCAAGATGGAGGAACTCAAGCCCCGGTTCCCGCCCGGCATCGCCTACGTGATCAAGTACGACACGACCATGTTCGTGTCGGCGTCCCTGCGCGAGGTGTTGATCACGCTGGCCGAGGCGATGGCGCTCGTGTTCATCGTCGTGTTCGTGTTTCTGCAGGGCTGGCGGACGACGCTGATCCCCGCGATCTCCATCCCCGTGTCGCTGATCGGCACACTGGGCATCATGGAGGTCGCTGGGTTCTCCATCAACACGGTCAGCCTGCTCGGCCTCGTACTCGCGATCGGGCTTGTGGTCGATGACGCGATCGTCGTGGTCGAGAACGTCGAGCGGCAGTTGGAGGGCGGCAAGAGGCCGCTCGAGGCGGCGAAGGCGGCGATGCAGGAAGTGACGGGGCCGATCATCGCGACGACGGCGGTGCTGATGGCGGTGTTCGTACCGGTCGCCTTCCTGCCGGGCATCACCGGCCAGCTATACCGGCAGTTCGCGCTCACCATCGCGATCTCGGTCGGGCTGTCGGCCTTCAACTCGCTCACGCTCAGCCCGGCGCTGTGCGCGATCCTGCTCAAGCCGCCAACGGGCGACAAGCCTTGGGCGTTCCGGAAGTTTAACGAAGGGTTCGGATGGCTCGCGGACCGGTTCTCCCGGTCGGTCCGCACCACGGCGCGGCTTTGGCCGGTGATGTTCCTGCTTCTCATCGGAACCGTCGGCGGCACATACCTGATGTCCCGCGCCGTGCCGACGTCATTCGTGCCGGTGGAGGACCAGGGCTACTTCTTCATCGTGGTCCAGTTGCCAGACGGCGCGTCGCTGGCGCGGACGGAGGAGGTCGTCAAGCAGATCCGGGGCATCGTGATGGAGCGGCCGGAGGTGGACGACGTGGTCGCGATCACCGGGCTTAACTTCCTCACCAACTCGCAGCAGTCCAACAGCGCGGCTGCGTTCGCGATCCTGAAGCCGTGGGCCGAGCGGCCCGGCAAGGAGCATTCGGCGCAGGCCATCGTCGCCGCCCTGAAGCCACGGCTGCTGGGACTGCCCAATGCCATCGCGCTCAGCTTCGACCCGCCCTCGATCCCTGGGCTGGGCACCACGGGCGGGTTCGAGTTCGAGGTCGAGGACCTGACCGGCAAGGGCGCCCGGGCACTCGACGCCGCCACCCAGGCCTTGATGGCAGAAGCGCGCAAGCAGCCGGAGCTGGACGCGAAGCAATTGCTGACGACGTTCGGCACCGCGACGCCGGAGCTTGACTTCAAGCTCGACCGCGCGAAGGCGAAGGAACTCGGGCTCAACCTGGCCGACGTGTTCACGACCATGCAGGTTTACCTCGGGTCATTGTACGTCAACGACTTTAACCTGTTCGGCCGCACCTTCCATGTCACTGCGCAGGCAGAGGGCAGCGCGCGGGCCGATCCGCTCGACTTCGGGCATATCTTCGTCCGGACCGCGTCCGGCGGCCTGCTGCCGCTCGACGCGATCGGCACGCTGCAGCCGACAACCGGCCCGGCGACGGTGCCGCACTACAACCTCTACGGCTCGGCGCAGATCAGCGGCAGCCCGGCCGCGGGCGCCAGCTCCGGCCAGGCGATCGAGGCGATGCAGCGCGCCGCGCATGCCCTGCCGGAAGGGTTCGGCTTCGAATGGACGGGGGTCACCTACCAGCAGCTCAAGGCCGGGTCGGTCGCGGTTCTGGTCTTCGGTCTGGCGTTCGTGTTCGTGTTCCTGTCGCTCGCCGCCCAGTACGAAAGCTGGGCAATGCCGTTCATGGTCCTGCTCTCGGTGCCGTTCGCGCTGTTCGGGGCCATGCTGGCACTTTGGCTACGCGGCCTGGAGCTGGACGTGTATGGCGAGATCGGGCTCGTGATGCTGATCGGCCTGTCGGCCAAGAATGCCATCCTGATCGTCGAGTTCGCCAAGCGCCTGCGCGAAGAGGGCAAGCCAATCCTGGAAGCGGCCATGGAGGCGGCCAAGCTGCGGCTGCGGCCCATTCTGATGACGGCGCTCGCGTTCATCCTGGGCGTGGCGCCGCTGGCGGTCGCGGCCGGGGCCGGGGCCGCCAGCCGGCAATCGCTCGGCACGACGGTGCTCGGCGGCATGCTGGCCTCGACCGTGCTCGGACTGGTGTTCACGCCGGTCTTCTACGTGTCCATCCAACGCCTGCGGGAGCGTCGCCGTCCGGAACCGGAGCCCGGCGCCGTGTCTGCGGCCCCAGCGGAGTAGCGCCATGCTCGATACGACAACGCCCGGCACGCCGGTGACGGCCCCGCCAATTGCGCCCGATCCTGCCCCGCTCAGGAAGCGGGGCCACGGCCTGCTCTGGACCGCCCTGGCCGTGCTCGTCGCCGCCGGCGCGGGCGGTGGCGGGTGGTGGTGGCACGCGCACCAGCCCCCTCCGCAGGCGCAGGCGCAGCCGCCGATCAAAGTGCCGGTGATGACGGCCGCGCCGCGCACGGTGCCGATCTACCGCAGCTTCCCCGCGACCACCGAAGCGATGCGGGCGGTGCCGATCCAGGCGCGCGTGACCGGCTACCTGGTCGAGCAGGGCGCGGCCGACGGCACGGATGTCGCGGTCGGTGCCCTGCTTTACCGTGTCGATGCAAGCGACTACCAGGCGGCGCTGGCACAGGCCGTGGGTCAGCGCGACCGCTCAACCGCGAGCCTGAGTTATTCTAAGGTCAGCAAAGGCCGCAACGAAACCCTGGCGCGCGATGGCTGGGCATCGCGCGACACGTTCGACCAGGCCGACAGCACCAACCGGCAGAACGAGGCGGGCCTCGCCACCGACAGCGCCGCCCTGCGCGCGGCGGCGCTGAACCTGTCGCGCACGGAGATCCGCGCCCCGTTTGCCGGCCGGATCAGCCGCAGCCAGGTGTTCGAGGGCAGCCTGATCAGCGTGGCCGGCGCCACGCTCAACACGCTCGTGCAGCTCGATCCAATCTACGTCAGCTTCAACCCGGCCGAGGCGAACCTGGAGGCGATCAACCGCGTGCAGGCCCAGGCGCCCATCGAGACCACGGTGGCCGTGGGGGGCGGCGCATCGAGCCACGCCGGTCCGGTCACGTTCATCGACAACGTGGTGGACCGGACGACCGGCACGATCCTGATGCGGGCCACGATCGCCAACGTGGACCGCGGCCTGCTGCCCGGGCAGTTCGTGACCGCCCGGCTGCATCTCGGCGATCAGGAAGGCGCGCTGACCGTGCCGCAGAGCGCGGTCGGGGCAAGCCAGGTCGGGCGCTTCCTTATGGTGGTGGGCAAGGACGGCAAGGTCGAGCAGCGCGTGGTCAAGCTGGGCGACAACGAAGAGGACCTGGTTGTCGTGACCGACGGCATCAAGGCGGGCGACCGCGTGATTACGGGGCAGCTCCAGAAGCTCAAGCCCGGCACGCCGGTGGAACCGGAGGACCCCGCCTCGCCGCCTGCGGCGAAGTGAAGCTGTTACGTCTACTTCCGATAGCGCGATTTAACGATGGAGCAATAAATCATGTCCGACGGACGAGCAAACCATGAGCAGCGCATCCGCACCTCGGCTTACCATCTTTGGGAAGACGATGGCCGTCCTGATGGGCAGGAGAACTGGCATTGGGAGCGCGCAGAAAAGCTTTGCGAGCGCCCCGCCGTCGATCGCATCCAAGATGCTGGATTGATGTCGAGAAGCCCAAAGTCATTAGTGAATTTTAAGAATACAACTGGAGAGCCTGACGCCCCTCATTATCTGAACTATAAAGTCTAGCGCTGGCCAGCGCTGTTGCATGGATTAGCCTAAACCTGGAGATAACTACACAATGTTTAAGATTTTGTCTCCAGACCATCCGATTTTTCGATGGGTTGCGGAACCATGCACCACGACCGCGGCGATGGCGTCGCTCGCGACTTGACGCAACCATGCCGTCCTCTGCCAGGAGCCAAACCATGACCTCTGATCTCAACAGCCGGCTTTCCCCGGCTCCAGTCCTGCTTTCCGCTCGGACTGATGCATGATGCTGATCGATAAGCTTCAGGCTCCGCCGACCGGACCGCTCGCCGCCGCCGAGCTGGAGAGCATGGATGCCTGGTGGCGGGCGGCCAACTATCTTTCGGTCGGCCAGGTGTACCTGCTGGCCAATCCGCTGCTGCGCGAGCCGCTGGCAGCGGCGCACGTCAAGCCGCGCCTGCTCGGGCACTTCGGCACGGTGCCGGGCCTGAACTTCATCTACCTGCATCTCAACCGCGTGATCAAGGCGCAGGACCTCAGCGTGCTGTTCATCGCCGGCCCCGGCCACGGCGCGCCGGGCGTCGTCGCGAGCACCTGGCTGGAAGGCACCTACTCCGAGACGTATCCTGACGTTTCCCTGGACGAGGCCGGCATGGGCCGCCTGTTCCGGCAGTTCTCCTTTCCGGGCGGCATCCCGAGCCATGCGGCGGCCGACACGCCCGGCTCCATCCATGAAGGGGGCGAGCTGGGCTACTCGCTGTCCCACGCCTACGGCGCCGTGCTCGACAACCCCGGCCTGATCGCGGCCTGCGTCGTGGGCGACGGCGAGGCGGAGACCGGGCCGCTCGCGGCGTCGTGGCACTCGAACAAGTTCATCAATCCGGCGACCGACGGGGCGGTGCTGCCGATCCTGCACCTGAACGGCTGGAAGATCGCCAACCCGACCGTGCTCGCCCGCATCCCCCACGAGGAGCTTGTGGGCCTGCTGACGGGCTATGGCCACGATCCCATCTTCGTCGAAGGCGATGACCCGGCCTTCATGCACCAGGCGATGGCCGCCGCGATGGACCGCGCGACCATGGCCATCCGCGCCATCCAAGCTGCCGCCCGGCATGGTGGGGACGCCAAGCGGCCGCGCTGGCCGATGATCGTGCTGCGCAGCCCCAAGGGCTGGACCGGCCCGGAGAGGGTGGACGGCAAGAAGACCGAAGGGTCCTGGCGGTCGCACCAGGTGCCCATCTCCGACATGGAGAAGCCCGGGCACATCGCGCTGCTGGAAGACTGGATGCAGGGCTACCGCCCGTACGAGCTGTTCGACGAGGCCGGCCGCCCGCGTGCCGACATTGCCGCCCTTGCGCCCTCCGGAGACCGGCGCATGGGCGCCAACCCGCACGCCAATGGTGGGGCGCTGATGCGTCCGCTTCGCCTGCCCGACTTCACGGCCTATGCGGTCGCGGTGGACCCCCCGGGGCAGCGCGACGCCGAGGCCACGCTGGTGATGGGCGGGTTCCTGCGCGATGTCATGAGCCTGAACGCGGCGAGCCGGAACTTCCGCGTGGTCGGGCCGGACGAGACCGCGTCCAACCGGCTGCAGTCGCTGCTGGAGGCGACGGGCCGGACCTGGGACGCCGC
>CAHJXG010000540.1 GCA_903644035.1 Rhodospirillales bacterium | reverse complement strand
CTACGGCAACCGGCTGCTGATGGACGAGCTGGATTTCAAGCTGCCGCCCGGCGGCATCGTCGGCGTGATCGGCCCGAACGGCGCCGGCAAGACCACGCTGTTCCGCATGATCACCGGGGAGGATCATCCGGACTCCGGCACGCTCAAGGTGGGCGACACCGTGAAGCTCGGCTACGTCGATCAGTCGCGCGACAGCCTCGACGCCTCGAAGTCGGTGTGGGAGGAGATCAGCGGCGGCACCGACGTGATCTACCTCGGCAAGCGCGCCGTGCCGTCCCGCGCCTACGTGGGCGCGTTCAACTTCAAGGGATCGGACCAGCAGAAGAAGGTCGGCATCCTGTCAGGCGGCGAGCGCAACCGGGTGCACCTGGCGAAGATGCTGAAGTCCGAGAGCAACGTGATCCTGCTGGACGAGCCGACCAACGACCTGGACGTCGACACGCTGCGCGCGCTGGAGGAAGCCCTGGCGGAGTTCGCCGGCTGCGCCGTCATCATCAGCCACGACCGCTGGTTCCTGGATCGCCTCGCGACGCACATCCTCGCCTTCGAGGGCGACAGCCACGTCGAGTGGTTCGAGGGCAACTTCCAGGCCTACGAGGCGGACAAGCGACGACGACTCGGCGCCGACGCGACCGAGCCGCACCGGATCAAGTACCGGCCGCTCGCCCGCTGATCCGCACCCAACTCATCCAAGCTGGGCGGCGCCGTCGTGAACCCGGCCTGGGTGATCCGGACCGGCCGGCTGCTGCTGTCGCCTGTGGGCTGGCACGATCTGTCCGATCTCCGGGCGTTGAAGGGTGACCCCCTGGTGTTCGGGCAGATGTTGGGGGGCGTGCGCTCCCCGGGCCGGGTGGCCGAGGAGCTGGCGCAGGAGGTGGCGTTCTGGCCGACGCACGGTGTCGGCATGTGGCTCGTGCGCGACGCGCCGGGCCAGGCGACCCTGGGCCTGACCGGCGTGCATGAGCGCACGGACGGCCGGGGCATGGCGCTCCGCTTCGCCTTCCGGCCGGAGACGCGGGGGCATGGGCTGGCGCGGGAGGCCGCGGGCGCGGCGCTGCGCTTCGCCCATGATCAGGCGGGGATGCGCCGGGTCGTGGCCGTCGCGCGGGACAGCAACATCTCGTCCCGCGTGCTGCTTGGCGCCATCGGGATGCGGCCCTGCGGCACGTTCGAGCGGGACGGCCACCCGATGCTGGTGTTCGAGAGCGTGGCTACGCGGCCGCCTGCTGGCGCATGGCGTTGATGAGCGCGCCCACGTCGTTGTTGTTGCGGGAGATGAACGCGGCGTAGTCGCTGCGCTGCGTCACGCGCAGGCTGATGCCCTCCGCGATCACGTCGATGATCTTCGGCCGTCCCGACGCCTGGCTCACCACCCATTGCACGTTGTTCGGCTGCTGGTTGGGGCGGCGGATGGTCGTGCCCACCAGGCTGTTGCCCTCCTGCTGGGTCGTGCTGGTCGGGTTGAAGGTGACGCCCTGGAACTGGCCGAGCCTGCCGCCGATGTTGTTCAGCAGCACGGCGTGGAAAAGCTGGGAGAACTGCTGCTGCTGGGGCGGCGTCGCGGTGCGCCAGTAGCGGCCGAGGCAGAAGCGGGCGATGGCCTCCACGTCGACGGCCTCCTCGATCAGCGGGCCGAGCCGGCGCTTCTTCTCCTCGTAGGAGCCGGGACCGTTCACGATGCCGACCAGCGCGTTGCCGAGCTGCACCACGAACCCGGTGGCGTCCCCGGCCGGCTGTGCCCAGGCGCTGGCCCAGGGCCGGGCGGCAAGCACGGCGGCGGTGGACAGGGAGTAGGTGAGCAGGGTGCGACGTGTCAGCATAGGGGAGTGACTCTCCATGGTCGGGTGGCGGTCCGCGTCGCCACGGATCGATCTGCGGAACGTGCAGCGGAGCATGGCGTTGCGTCGGGTCCGTCGTATATTAGACCATAACGACGCGATCATAACCCGGATCATAGCCCATGAACCAGATCACCGCCAACACGCCCGAGGCCGAGGTGCCCGCCACGCTGGAGCGCTGGCTGACCGGCCCCCGCTTCGCCGGGTTGCCGGCCCGTACCGCCGCCCTGCCGGCGCCGGCGCTGTCCTTCGAGTTCTTCCCGCCGAAGAACGACGCGCTGGAGGCGCAGCTTTGGACCTGCATCCGCCGGCTGGAGCGGCTCGCACCACGCTTCGTCTCCGTCACCTACGGCGCGGGCGGCACGACGCAGGCCCGCACCCACGCGACGGTGGCCCGCATTGTGAACGAGACCGGGCTGACGCCGGCCGCGCACCTGACCTGCGTCGGCGCATCGCGCGGGGAGGTCGACGACGTGGCCCGGCAGTACTGGGACGCCGGCGTGCGGCACATCGTGGCGCTGCGTGGCGACGCGCCGCCGGGCCAGGAGTATGCGCCGCATCCGGAGGGCTACGCCTACGCCGCCGACCTGGTGGCCGGGCTGCGCCGGGTGGCGGATTTCGAGGTGTCCGTCGCGGCCTATCCGGAGACGCACCCGACGGCGCTGAACGCCGACCACGACCTGGACAACCTGAAGCGCAAGCTGGACGCCGGGGCGACGCGGGCGATCACGCAGTATTTCTTCGACGGCACGATCTTCCTGCGTTTCCTGGACCGTGCGCTCGCCGCCGGGATCACCGCGTCGATCGTGCCCGGCATCATGCCGGTGTCGAACTACGCCCAGGCGGCCAAGTTCAGCGCCATGTGCGGCACGAGCGTGCCGGACTGGCTCGGCACGATGTTCGAGGGCACCGAGGACGACCCGGAGACCCGGCGCATGATCGCCGCCATCGTCGCCGCCGAGCAGGTGCGCCTGCTCCAGGCGAACGGGGTGGACGAGTTCCACTTCTACACGCTGAACCGGCCGGACCTCACCTACGCCATCGCCCACCTGCTCGGCGTACGGGCAAAGCCGGCGTCCGCCACGGCGGCGTGACGGGCCGGGGCCGGGTTGGCCGCGTTGGCCATCCGTTCTATAGCCCCGGCATGACCGCCCGGACGCCCGCCCGATGACCGAATACCTCGCCCGGCTGAACCCCGAGCAGCGCCAGGCGGTCGAGGCGGTGGATGGCCCCGTCCTGGTGCTGGCCGGCGCCGGCACTGGCAAAACCCGCGTCCTGACCACCCGGTTCGCGCACATCCTGCTGACCGGGCGGGCGGCGCCGGGCCAGGTGCTGGCGGTGACCTTCACCAACAAGGCGGCGAAGGAGATGCGGGAGCGCGTCGGCGCCATCCTGGGCCGACCGGCGGAGGGGCTGTGGCTCGGCACCTTCCACGCCCTGTGCGCCCGGATGCTGCGCCGCCATGCGGAGCTGGTCGGGCTGACCTCCGGCTTCACCATCCTCGACTCCGATGACCAGCTGCGCCTGCTGAAGCAGGTGATGGAGGCCGCGCACATCGACGCGAAGCGTTGGGCGCCCCCGGCGCTGATGGGCATGATCCAGCGCTGGAAGGACCGCGGCCTGACGCCCGACCGGGTGACGGCGGCCGAGGAGGGCGATTTCGCCGGCGGCCAGTCGCGCAACCTGTACGCGGCCTACCAGGCACGGCTCAAGCAGCTCAACACCGCCGACTTCGGCGACCTGCTGCTGCACATGACGGAGATCCTGCGCAGCAAGCCGGAGATCCTGGCGCAGTATCACCAGAGATTTCGCTACATCCTGGTGGACGAGTACCAGGACACCAACCTGGTGCAATACTTGTGGCTGCGCCTGTTGGCGCAGTCGCACAAGAACATCTGCTGCGTGGGAGATGACGATCAGTCCATATACTCGTGGCGCGGTGCCGAGGTCGAGAACATCCTGCGGTTCGAGAAGGACTTCCCCGGCGCGCAGATCGTCAAGCTGGAGCGCAACTACCGCTCGACCACGCCGATCCTGGGTGCCGCCGCCGGGCTGATCGCCAACAACGAGGGACGGCTGGGCAAGACCCTGCGGTCCGGCCGCAACGACGCCGACGGCGAGAAGGTGAGCGTCGTCAGCCTGTGGGACTCGGACGAGGAGGCCCGCATGGTGGGCGACCGGATCGAAGCGCTGCGCCGCGGCGGGCACCCTCTGGCCGAGATGGCGATCCTGGTCCGCACCAGCGCCCAGACCCGCGCCTTCGAGGAGCGGATGATCACGCTGGGCCTGCCGTATCGCGTGGTGGGCGGGCTGCGCTTCTACGAACGCGCCGAAATCCGCGACGCCATCGCCTACATGCGCGTGCTGCACCAGCCCTCCGACGACCTGGCGTTCGAGCGCATCGTCAACGTGCCCCGGCGCGGCGTGGGCGAGGTCGCGCTGCGCGCCATGCACGTGGCGGCGCGGGAGCAGCAGGTCCCGCTCGCCCAGGCCGGCGAGCGCCTGGTCCAATCGGGCGGGATGAAGGGCCGGGTCGGGACCGCGTTGAAGGACCTGTTCCAGTCGTTCGCCCGGTGGCGCGAGGAGCTGCCACGCGACGGCCATGTGCTGACATTGGCAAAGATGCTGGACGAGAGCGGCTACACCGAGATGTGGAAGCAGGACAAGTCGCCGGACGCGCCGGGGCGGCTGGAGAACCTGAAGGAGCTGGTCCGGGCGCTCGCCGACTTCGAGACGCTGGCCGGGTTCCTCGACCACGTGTCGCTGGTGATGGAGAACGAGCAGAACGCCGAGGGCGACCGCGCCAGCATGATGACCCTGCACGGCGCCAAGGGGCTGGAGTTCGACACCGTGTTCCTGCCGGGCTGGGAGGAGGGGCTGTTCCCGAGCCAGCGCACCCTGGATGAGGGCGGGCTGAAGGGGCTGGAGGAGGAGCGGCGCCTCGCCTATGTCGGCCTGACCCGCGCCCGCAAGCTAGCCGTGGTCAGCTACGCCGCCAACCGGCGCATCTATGCCAACTGGCAGAGCAGCATCCCGAGCCGCTTCGTGGACGAGCTGCCGGAGGCGCATGTGGACCGCGCCGGCTCGGCGGCGATGCAGCGGGAGGCGCGGATGATCTCCGCCCCCAGCGTGTTCACCAGCGGCCCCCTGATGGCCCGGCGGCAGGCGGGGCCGCGCGTCGTCGAGGCCTGGGAGCAGCCGGCGCGGCCAGCCCGGCAGGATGCGATCTCGGTCGGCAGCCGGGTGTTCCACCAGAAGTTCGGCTACGGCCAGGTGCTGGCGGTGGATGACGACCGGCTCGACATCGCCTTCGAGAAGGCCGGGCAGAAACGCCTGCTGGACCGCTTCGTGGAGAAGGCATGAGGCGGCACGCCGTCCCGCTCGAGACCGTGTTCGTCGAGGTGCCGGACGCCGCGGTGGAGGCCTATGAGGCCGCGCTCGGCACGGTCTGCGCGACCGTCGGCTTCTTTTTCGCCGACGAGGCGCGCGGCGTCTGGCGGGTGGAGGGCGTGCACGACGCCGGAGCCGACGAGGCGCGGCTGCAGGA
>CAHJXG010000539.1 GCA_903644035.1 Rhodospirillales bacterium | reverse complement strand
TGTACCTTCGCCGGGTGCCGGCCGCCGCGAAGTCGCTGGCCGGCCCCGTGCGCGCCGCCCTGCTCGACTTCCCGCGCCAGGCCCTCCATGCGGCCCGGCTCGGCTTCGCCCATCCGCGCACCGGGCGGACGCTGCTGTTCGAGCGGCCCATGCCGGCCGACATGGCGGCGCTGGTGGAGATGCTGGACCGTTAGGCCCGGGATCCCCGCGATTTCGTTGACAGGACCGTGGCGGTCCTGTATAAACCTCTGACTTGGCGTGGCGGGCGTGCCGCGTTGGGGCCTGTCCAGATGCTCATCGCTCCGGGATGGTCTCTGGGACGTGATGGTGATCCCCGCGCCTATCTTCAGTTCCGTCGCAACCGATCGTGTCGCATCGCCGTATTAGGGTTGAGACCGATCATCGAGGCGAAAGAGGCCCAACATGGCTGCTGCCATCATCAACGTTGCCCCCGAAGGCAACCTTTCGCGGTATCTCCAGGAGATCCGCAAGTTTCCGATGCTCGCTCCCGAAGAGGAACTCGAACTGTCGCGCCGCTGGCGTGACCACGAAGACATGGGCGCCGCCCATCAGCTCGTGACCTCGCATCTCCGTTTGGTCGCGAAGATCGCGATGGGCTATCGCGGCTACGGCCTGCCGGTGGGCGAGCTGATCAGCGAGGGCAACGTCGGCATGATGCAGGCGGTCAAGCGGTTCGACCCGGACCGCGGCTTCCGCCTGGCGACCTACGCAATGTGGTGGATCCGGGCGGCCATCCAGGAATACATCCTGCACAGCTGGTCGCTCGTGAAGATGGGCACCACGGCCGCGCAGAAGAAGCTGTTCTTCAACCTGCGCCGGCTCAAGGGCCAGATGCAGGCGATCGAGGACGGCGATCTACAGCCGGAGCAGGTGGCGAAGATCGCCCGCATGTTGGCGGTGCCCGAGCAGGACGTGGTCAGCATGAACCGCCGCCTCGCAGCGCCGGACAACAGCCTGAACGCCCCCGTCCGCGCCGACAGCGAGGGCGAGTGGCAGGATTGGCTGGTAGACGAGAGCGAGAGCCAGGAGAGCATGCTGGCCGACCGCGAGGAGCTGAGCGGCCGCAAGGCGCTGCTCAGCGGCGCCCTGAAGACGCTGAACGAGCGTGAGCGGCACATCCTGATCGAGCGGCGGCTCAAGGACAACCCGACGACGCTGGAGGACCTGTCGCAGCAGTACGGCATCTCCCGCGAGCGGGTGCGGCAGATCGAGGTGCGCGCGTTCGAGAAGCTGCAGAAGGCCATGAAGACCCAGGTCGCCGAGCGCCGCATGGCGACGCAGCAGGCGGCCTAGGCGGTGACGCCCCGCATGGCATGCGGGGCGGACTAGCTCTCGAACGGGTCGCGCATCAGGATGGTGTCGTCCCGTTCAGGGCTGGTGGAGAGCAACGTTACCGGCGTTTCCACCAGCTCCTCGATCCGACGCACATACTTGATCGCCTGGGCCGGCAGCGCCGCCCAGGACCGGGCGCCGCGGGTCGACCCGGTCCATCCCTCAATCGTCTCATAAATCGGCTTGGCGGCAGCCTGCGCCGCCTGGCCTGCTGGCAGATGCCCCACTCGCTTCCCGGCGATCTCGTAGCCGATGCCGATCCTCAGCTCGGCCATGCCGTCCAGCACGTCGAGCTTGGTCAGCGCCAAGCCCTGGATCCCGCCGACCTTGACGGCCTGCCGGACCAGCGCCGCATCAAACCAGCCGCAGCGGCGCGGGCGTCCCGTGACCGTGCCGAACTCGTGCCCGCGGGTGCCGAGCAGGCGCCCGGTCTCGTCGTGCAGTTCCGTCGGAAATGGCCCGGCGCCCACGCGGGTCGAGTAGGCCTTGGCGATGCCCAGCACGAAGCCGATCACCGCCGGGCCAACGCCTGACCCGGCCGCTGCGGTCGCCGCGATCGTGTTGCTGCTGGTCACGAACGGATAGGTCCCGTGATCCACGTCCAGCATCACGGCCTGCGCGCCCTCGAACAGGATGCGGCGGCCGGCACGGCGCGCCTCATCCAGGCGCTCCCACACGGCCTCGACATGCGGCAGGATGCGCGGCGCCAGGCCGAGCAGCAGGTCCAGCAACTCCTGCTTCTCCGCCGGCTGCGCGCCCAAGCCGGTCAGCAGGGTGTTGTGGTGCAGCAGCAGCTCGTCGAGCTTGTCGGACAACACCTCGGGTTCGGCGAGGTCGCAGACGCGGATGGCGCGGCGCGCGACCTTGTCCTCGTAGGCCGGGCCGATGCCGCGGCCGGTGGTGCCGATCTTGCGGTCGCCGCGGGCGGCCTCGCGCGCGCGGTCCAGCGCGCCGTGCACGGGCAGGATCAGGATGGCGTTCTCGGCGATGCGCAGGTTGTCCGGCGTCACGTCCAGGCCCTGGGCACGCACCCGGTCCATTTCGGCCAGCAGGGCGATGGGGTCGATGACAACGCCGTTGCCGATCACCCCGAGCTTGCCACGCACCAAACCGCTGGGCAGCAGAGACAGCTTGTAGGTCTGGTTGCCGACCACCAGCGTGTGCCCGGCGTTGTGCCCGCCCTGGAAGCGCACCACGACGTCGGCGCGGCTGGCCAGCCAGTCCACGACCTTGCCTTTCCCCTCGTCACCCCATTGAGCGCCAATCACGGCAACGTTGGGCATCTCAGCTCTCCGTGGTGATCAGGACGGCGACACCATCCCGCATGATGTGGGTGCAACCGAGGCGCCGCGCCTCGTCGGCCGGGTCAGGCCCGTCCGCCAGGGCAGACAGCGTGGCGAAGCCGCCGTCGCGCAGCGCCGCGCCCTGGTCATGCGGCGTGTTCCAGGGCAGGAACGCCCGCCGCCGGGTCGCCCGCGGCGGAAGGGCGCGCAGCATCGCGTCAGGGTAGAGGGTGAGGCCGGTCGCCGGCTCGCCGTCTCCGGACACGTAGCGTCCGCCGCGGCCCAGCTCCTCATGCCGGCCCGGCGCGAACACCGTGACGCAGACGCCGGTATGGTAGCGGAACCCGCGGAACTCGATGGGGTCGAGCGTCAGCCGAAGATCGGGCGCCTGACGCAGGATCGCCTGCACGGTCTCGCGCAGCCGGGCGCACAACGCCGCAGCCAGAGGCGGAAGCCGGGCAGCCTCCAGCATCTCCAAGGCGGGCGCGACGGGACCTGCGACCAGCAGCAGGTCGGTCAGCAGCCGGGCGAGCGCGCCGCCATGCTCGGCCACCGCGGCGGCGTCCTTGCGGTCCAGTGCCCGCGTCAGCGCCAGGCGGGACGTGCCGGAAATGCCCGCCTCGTCCAGCAAGGTGGGCGCCAGCTGCGGCAGCGTCAGGTCGAAGCTCACTCGGCCCATGCCGACACCGCCCAGGGCCTCGGCCCCCACCAGCACGATCTCCGCGTCGGCCGCCGCGCTGTCCACGCCGAGCAGCTCGATCCCAGCCTGCGCCACCTGCCGCTCCGGCGCGATCTGGCTGCCGCGCACCCGCAGGCACTGCCCGGCGTAAGACAGCCGAAGCGGGCGCGGGTGGCCGGCCAGCCGGGTGGCGGCAATCCGGGCGACCTGCGGCGTCATGTCGGCGCGCACCCCCATCATGCGGTGGGTGTCCGGGTCCATCACGCGGAAGATCTGGTCCGTGACCGCGGCGCCCGACCCTGCCAACAGGCCATCCTCGAACTCGATCAGCGGCGGCTTCACGCGCTGATAGCCATGGGCGGAGAACGTCTCCATCAACGCAGACACCGTCGCGGCCTCGACCTCCGCCTCGGGCGGCAGCAGGTCGCGCAGGCCGGAGGGCAGCAGCGCCGGGTTGGGGGACGTGTCTTCGGTCATGAGCAGGCCCGCTATAGCCTAGAATTCCAGCGGCGTCGCCTGCATGACCAGCGGCAGGGCGCGCACCGCCGCCAGGACGGCGTCCGGCACCGGCTGATCGACGCTGACCAGGCAGATCGCATCGCCCCCCGTCTCGGCGCGCCCGAGATGGAAGGTCGCGATGTTGATGCCGGCGTCGGCCAGCGTGGCGCCGAAGCGCCCGATGAAGCCGGGCCGGTCCTGGTTCGTGACATACAGCATGGACCGGCCGAAATCGGCCTCGACCTTGATGCCCTTGATCTCCACCAGCCGCGGGCGGGCGCCAGCGAACAGGGTGCCGGCAACGGAGCGGGTCTGCCGGTCGGTCGCGATGGTGACGCGCACGAGCGTCTGGTACTCACTCGGCCGGTCATGCACCGTCTCGGCCACGTCCAGGCCGCGTTCGCGGGCGATCACCGGGGCGTTCACCATGTTCACCCCGGCCATCAGCGGCGTCAGCAGCCCCGACAGCAGCGCCGCCGTCAGCGGGCGGTGGTTCAGCGGCGCGGCCAGGCCCTCGTACTCGACCGAGACGCTGCGCGGCACCCCCTCCCCCGCCTGGGTCATCTGCCCGGCGAACAGGCCCAGCAGCCGGCACAGCTCGATGTAGGGCTTGAGCCGCGGCGCGTCCTCTGCCGAGACGGAGGCCATGTTGATCGCGTTCGAGACGGCGCCGGTCAGCAGGAAGTCGCTCATCTGCTCGGCGACCTGCAGCGCGACGTTCTCCTGCGCCTCCGACGTCGCGGCGCCCAGATGCGGCGTGCACACCACGTTGTCCAGGGCGAACAGCGGGCTGCTGGTCGCAGGCTCCGTCTCGAACACGTCGAGCGCCGCCCCGGCGACCTGGCCCGATTGGAGCGCCTCCGCCAGCGCCGCCTCGTCCACCAGCCCGCCGCGGGCGCAGTTCACGATCCGCACGCCGCGCTTGCAGGCGGCGATGGCGTCGCGCGACAGGATGTTGCGGGTGGCGTCGGTGAGCGGCGTATGGAGCGTGATCACGTCGGCCCGGGCCAGCAGCTCCGCCAGCTCCAGCTTCTCCACGCCCAGGTCGAGCGCCCGCTTCTCCGTGAGGTAGGGATCGTAGGCGATGACCCTCATGCGCAAGCCCAGCGCGCGCTCCACCACGATGGAGCCGATGTTGCCACACCCGATCAGGCCCAGCGTCTTGGCGGTCAGCTCCACGCCCAGGAAGCGGTTCTTCTCCCACTTGCCCGCGCGCGTGCTGGCCGTCGCCTCCGGGATCTGCCGGGCGAGCGCGAACATCATGGCGATGGCGTGCTCGGCCGTGGTGATGGCGTTGCCGTTCGGCGTGTTCATCACCACGACGCCGCGGGCGGTCGCCGACTTCACGTCCACGTTGTCCACCCCGATCCCGGCCCGGCCGATGATGCGCAGCCGGGGCGCCGCGTCCAGCAGCTCGCGCGTCACCTTGGTGGCGGAGCGGATGGCGAGGCCGTCATAGTCGCCGATGACCGCGCGCAGCTCCGCCGGCGTCAGGCCGGGCCACAGATCGACCGAGAGGCCGCGCGTCCGGAAAATCTCGACCGCAGCCGGCGAAAGCTTGTCGCTGATGAGGACGCGGGCGGTCATGCCGGCCGCACTTGGGCGTAGGCCCAGTCGAGCCAAGGCAGCAACGCCTCGACATCGGCGGTCTCGACGGTGGCGCCGCCCCAGATGCGCAGGCCCGGCGGCGCGTCGCGGTAGGACGCCACGTCGAACGCGACGCCCTCCTCGTCCAGCAGGGCCGCCAGCCGCTTAGCCGCCTTCGCCTGCTCGTCCGGCGCCAGGGCCGTGAACCAGGGCGCCGTGACGCGCAGGCAGATGGAGGTGCAGGATCGGGTCGCCGGGTCCGCCGCGAGGAAACCGACCCAGGGCGTGCGCTCCACCCAGGCGGCGACGGCGGCGAGGTTCGCCTCGCTGCGCGCGATCAGCGCCGGAAGGCCGCCGATGCCCTCGGCCCAGCGCAGGCCGTCGAGCGCGTCCTCGACGCACAGCATGCTGGGCGTGTTGATGGTCTCGCCCCGGAAGATGCCGGCGCTCAGCCTGCCGCCGCTGGTCAGGCGGAACAGTTTTGGCAGTGGCCAGGCGGGCTTGTAGGTCTCAAGCCGGGCAACGGCGCGAGGGGACAGGGCCAGCATCCCGTGCGCCGCCTCGCCGCCCAGCACCTTCTGCCAGGACCAGGTGACGACATCGAGTTTTTCGAACGGCAACGCCATGGCGAACGCAGCGGAGGTGGCGTCGCAGATCACCAGCCCCTCGCGGTCTTGCGCGATCCAGTCGGCATGGGGCAGCCGCGCGCCGGAGGTCGTGCCGTTCCAGGCCAGCACCACGTCGCGGGCTGGATCGACCTGGGCAAGGTCCGGCAGGCTGCCATAGGGCGCCGACAGCACCCGGGCGTCGGCCAGCTTGAGCTGCTTCACGACGTCGGTGGCCCACGCCTCGGAAAAGCTCTCGAAGGCCAGGATGTCCACGCCGCGTGCGCCCAGCATGGACCACATCGCCATCTCGACCGCCCCGGTGTCGGAGCCGGGCACGATGCCGAGCACCCAGTCCTGCGGCAGGCCCAGGATGGCGTGGGAGCGGTCGATCACCTCCGCCAGGCGCGCCTTCGGCCCGGCCGCGCGGTGGCTGCGGCCCAGCAACGCGCCGGACAGCGCTTCCAGGCTCCAGCCGGGGCGCTTGGCGCAGGGACCGGATGAGAAATCGGGATTGACCGGGCGCAAATGCGGCTTGGCCGCGACCGGCGCGGCATCGAGTGCGAGCGTCATGTTCGCTCTCCCTTTCAGAAGAGAAGCGTCCCGGTGGGGGGACGTGGCCCGCCGCAAGAGTTAGGCGCGGGCAGGCATCCAGGCAAGCCGGGCGGGATCGACGGTCACGCCGTGCCCAAGCGGCCCGTGCCCGGCGCCGAACCCAGGGGCCGCCAGGATCGCCGCATGGACATAGGCGGTGCCGCGCCGCACCGCGTCCGAGAGCGTCATGCCCTGCGCCAGCCCGGCGGCCACCGCGCTGGCCAGCGTGCAGCCGGTGCCGTGGGTGTGCCGCGTCTCGACACGCTCGCTCTCGATCACCTCAAGCCCGGCCGGCGTCGCCAAGATGTCCTGCACCACCGGCCCAGGGAGGTGCCCGCCCTTCAGCAGCACCGCCGAGGCGCCCAGATCCAGCAGCGCCTGCGCCGCGCGGCGGGCGGCGGCGTGGTCGGTAATGAGGAGGCCGGTGAGCGCCTCCGCCTCCGGCACGTTGGGGGTCAGCAGGGTCACGAGCGGCAGCAGGTCGCGCCGCAGCGCCGCGACCGCCGGGTCGTCCAGCAGCCGCGCGCCGCCCTTGGCGACCATGACCGGGTCCACCACCAGGGGAATGGGGCCGCGCCCACGGAGCGCCGCCGCCACCGCCTGCACGACCTCGGCGCTGCCCAGCATCCCGGTCTTGATCGCATCCGCGCCGATATCGTCCAGCACGGCGTCGATCTGCAGGCGGACGAAGTCCGGCGGCACCGGCAGCACGCCGTGCACACCGAGGGTGTTCTGCGCCGTCAGCGCCGTGACCGCGGTCGCGGCGTAGGCGCCCAGGGCCATGACCGCCTTGATATCCGCCTGGATGCCCGCGCCGCCGCCGGAATCCGAACCCGCGACGACCAGGACGCGGCCGCGGGGCGGGCCGTTCACGCGGCCTCGTGCGTCGCCGTGCGGATGGTGTCGCAAAGCTGGGCGACGATCCGGCTCACCATCGCCTCGTCCTCGCCCTCCGCCATCACGCGCAGCATCGGCTCGGTGCCGCTCATGCGCAGCAGCAGCCGGCCGGTCTGGCCCAGCTCGGCCTCCGCATCGGCCACTGCCGCGATCACGTGGGGGTCCTTCAGCGGCGAACGCCCGGTGAAGCGCACGTTGCGCAGCATCTGCGGCAATGGATCGAACAGCCTGCACGCCTCGCTCGCCGGGCGGCCCTGCTTGACCAGCACGGCCAGCACCTGCAGCGCCGCCACCAGGCCATCGCCCGTGGTCGCGTAATCCGACAGGATCATGTGGCCGGACTGCTCGCCGCCGACGTTGATGCCGCTGGCGCGCATGCGCTCGGCCACGTAGCGGTCGCCGACCTGGGTGCGATGCAGCGTGATGCCCTCGGACGCCAGGAAGCGCTCCAGTCCCAGGTTGGACATGACCGTCGCCACCACGCCCTCCCCGGTCAGCCGCCCGGCCCGGCCCCAATACTGCGCGATCAGGCCCAGGATCTGATCGCCATCCACGATCTCGCCACGCTCGTTGGACAGCAGCAGCCGGTCCGCGTCCCCGTCGAGCGCCAGGCCGAGGTCGGCGCCGTGCTCCAGCACCTTGGCGCACAGGAAGGATGGCACGGTGGAGCCGCAGCCGCTGTTGATGTTGAACCCGTCAGGCTCCACCCCCACCGGGATGATGGTGGCGCCGAGTTCCCACAGCACGGTCGGCGCCACGCTGTAGGCGGCGCCGTTCGCGCAATCCACGACGATCTTCAGCCCGGACAGCGTGACGCCGCGGGGGAACGTCCCCTTGGCGGCCTCGATATACCGTCCGCCCGCGTCGTTCAGCCGGACGGCGCGCCCGAGCTTGGAGGGCGCTGCGAGCTGGGCGGACCGGTCGGCCGCCATCAGCGTCTCGATCTCCAGCTCGGTCTGGTCGGACAGCTTGAACCCGTCGGGGCCGAACAGCTTGATGCCGTTGTCCTCGAACTGGTTGTGCGACGCCGAGATCATTACGCCGAGGTCGGCGCGCAGGCTACGGGTCAGCATGGCGATGGCGGGCGTCGGCAGCGGCCCGACCAGGATCACGTCCATGCCGGCGCCGATGAAGCCCGCGACCAGGGCCGGCTCGATCATGTAGCCCGACAGCCGCGTGTCCTTGCCGATCACGACCTGATGCCGATGGGCGCCGCGGACGAAGATCAGCCCGGCTGCCTGGCCCAGCTGCAGCGCCGTCTCCGCCGTCATCGGGTCCACATTGGCCTTGCCGCGAATGCCGTCTGTGCCGAACAGGCGCCTGCTGGTGGTCATCACGTTCCTCTAGTTTTTACGGGGATCATAGGTCAGCCGGCCAGCCGTTGCCAAACGCGAACTGCCTGAACCGTCTCCGCGACGTCGTGGACCCGAAGGACGGTGGCGCCTTGCGACAAGGCATACAGGCCTGCAGCCACCGAACCCGCCATGCGCTGCTTCGCATCCTCCACGCCGCTCAACAGGCCGATGAAGCGCTTCCGCGACGCCCCGACCACGACCCGGCACCCCAACCCTAGCAAGATCGGCAAACGTTGCAACAAAGTAATGTTATGCTCGGCCGTCTTGGCGAAGCCCAGGCCGGGATCAATCGCGATCTGCGACCGGGCGACGCCCGCCGCCTCGGCCACGCCGATCCGGGCCGCCAGCTCAGCCAGCACCTCGGCCACGACGTCATCATAGGTCGCGTGCGACATCATCGTGGCCGGCGTGCCCCGCATGTGCATCAGGATCAGCGGGCAGCTGCGGTGGGCCACCAGCGCCGCCGCTGCCGGGTCATGGGACAGCGCCGAAACGTCGTTGATGATGGTTGCCCCGGCATCGAGCGCCGCCGCCATGGTGCCCGCGTTCCTGGTATCGACCGAGAGCGGCACCCCGCGGCCGGCGAGCGCCGCGATGACCGGGAGCACGCGGCGCTGTTCCTCGTCGAGGAAGACGGGCACGGCTCCGGGACGGGTTGACTCGCCGCCGATATCGAGGATGCCGGCACCCTCCGCGATCATCCGCCGCCCGGCCTCGATGGCCCGGGCCGCGAGCACGGCGTCACCGCCGTCGCTGAAGCTGTCCGGCGTGACGTTCAAGACCCCCATGACGGCAGGGCCGGGTGGAAGCCCCGCCCACAAGCCCAATCCGGCTGTGTCATGGTCCGAAGCAGCACGAGGCGTGGATTCTGACATGCTCATCATGAAAAACGGCCGGCATCGGGTGATGCCGGCCGTTTTCCCAAATCAGGCCCGTCTAGCCCGGCTGAGGCGCGGGGCCAAGCCCGCCGGTGGGCGGCGGTGCGGCCGGACGCCCGGCGGAGGGCACCGACGCACGACGGTTCTCCGCCGCCGGCTCGTCCACCACCTTCCGAATGACGGGGTCGCCCCGCAGCACCGTCCGGATGTCCTCACCCGACAGCGTCTCGTATTCCAAGAGGCCACGGGCCAGGCGATGCAGCTCCTCCAGCCGTTCGGTCAGCAACCGCTTGGCGCCGCCATAGGCATTGTCGATGATCGACTTGATCTCCGCATCGATCTCCCGGGCCGTCACCTCGGACACGTTCTTGTTCTGCGTGACCGAGTGGCCCAGGAACACCTCCTGGCTGTTGTCGCCGTAGGCAATCATGCCGAGCTTGTCGCTCATGCCCCACTCGGTGACCATCACGCGGGCGATGTTGGTCGCCTGCTTGATGTCGCCGGCGGCGCCGTTCGAGACTTTGTCCGGCCCGAACACCAGTTCCTCGGCGACGCGCCCACCCATGGCCATCTTCATGCGGGCCAGCAGCCGCGCCTTGCTCTCGGACAGCCGGTCGCCCTCCGGCAGGCTCATGACCAAGCCAAGCGCCCGGCCGCGCGGGATGATGGTCGCCTTGTGCACCGGGTCGCACTCCGGGTCGTTGATGGCGCACAGGGCATGGCCAGCCTCATGGTAGGCAGTCATGCGCTTCTCGTCCTCGCTCATGACGAGCGACTTCCGCTCGGCGCCCATCATGACCTTGTCCTTGGCATTCTCGAACTCGGACATCGCCACCACCCGCTTGCCGAGCCGGGCCGCAAGCAGCGCCGCCTCGTTCACCAGGTTGGCGAGGTCCGCGCCGGAGAAGCCCGGCGTGCCGCGCGCGATCACCTTCGGGTCCACGTCGCTGGCCAAAGGCACCTTGCGCATGTGCACGCGGAGGATCTTCTCGCGGCCGTTCACGTCCGGATTCGGCACGACCACCTGGCGGTCAAACCGGCCGGGACGCAGCAGCGCCGGGTCCAGCACGTCGGGGCGGTTGGTCGCGGCGATGAGGATGACGCCCTCGTTGCTCTCGAACCCGTCCATCTCGACCAGCATCTGGTTCAGCGTCTGCTCACGCTCATCGTTGCCGCCGCCGAGGCCAGCGCCACGATGCCGGCCGACGGCGTCGATCTCGTCGATGAAGATGATGCAGGGCGCGTTCTTCTTGCCCTGCTCGAACATGTCGCGCACGCGGCTCGCGCCGACGCCCACGAACATCTCGACGAAGTCGGAGCCCGAGATGGTGAAGAACGGCACGTTGGCCTCGCCGGCGATGGCGCGGGCCAGCAGCGTCTTGCCGGTGCCGGGCGGTCCCACCAGCAGCACGCCCTTGGGGATCTTGCCGCCCAGACGCTGGAACTTCTGCGGATCCTTCAGGAACTCGACGATCTCCTGCAGCTCGGACTTCGCCTCGTCGATGCCGGCCACGTCGTCAAACGTCACGCGGCCCTGCTTCTCCGTCAGCAGGCGGGCACGGGACTTGCCGAAGCCCATGGCCCGGCCCCCGCCCGACTGCATCTGGCGCATGAAGAACACCCACACGCCGATCAGCAGAAGCATCGGGAACCAGCTCAGCAGATAGTGCAGCAGCGGGTTGTCACTCTCCTCGGGCTTGGCGATGACCCGCACGCCCTTGTCGGTCAGGCGGCTGACCAGAGCCGGGTCCTCGGGTGTGTAGGTCTGGAAGGTGCGCCCATCCGCCAGCTGGCCCGAGACCGTGCGGCCCTGGATCAGCACGTCGCGCACCCGGCCCCCATTGACGTCGCCGATGAAGTCGGAATAGGCAACCTGGGTTGCGGCACGCTGCGTGCTTCCCGGTTGGAACAGGTTGAACAGCACCACGAGCAGCAGGGCGATTATGACCCAGAGCGCTAGATTGCGGCCGAAATTGCTCATCATATGATCCTGGCGATCCAGTCATCTCACCCGGGCCTGGGCGCACTCGGAGCGGTCCCGGTATGTACGTTCCCGGCCCAACATAGGCCGGCGCCGCTTAGCAGAACCTCAACATAGTGCGCCCATGCCTCCTGCACATCCCCACCCGGTCAGACCGGTTCAAAAGGTGCGGGTGCGGCCGGGCGGGATGGGCAGAACGCGATCGGCACGGCACGGCAGGTCTCCTCGTCAGGATAGGCCAGACTCGGCACAGCGAACAATCCGTAACCGCATCGGACCGCCGGCACCGTCCGCAGCAGTACCGCCGGGAGGCCGGACCAGCGCCGCAGCCGCGTGGCGTCGCCGCCCAGCGGCCCGAGCGTGCCGTCATGCG
>CAHJXG010000538.1 GCA_903644035.1 Rhodospirillales bacterium | reverse complement strand
TGCTCCACCGAGAACCGCTTCTTCATGGCAAATCTCCTCATCCAAACTGGGGAAATCCGCCGAAAAACTAACACCAGGACCGGACCACTTCCGCCATGTCACCTCAGGCTGAATTCATCACCTTGCGCTTCTGCTTCGGGATGTGGTGGCGACGGTCAGCATTCAACTTGAAGGGCACGACAGGCATCCAAAAATCAGTGAACGGGCAAGCCTCCTGCGTCGGCCTGGCCCGCAACGCTACCGGCCCGGTCCATGCAACAGCGTCGCCCGGCCGGATCGGTCAGACCGATGCACACGGTACGCAGATGGGATGAGTACCACGACCCGATGCGGACGGTACGCGGCAACGATGACCGGGGTACTCATACCTAAACCGATCTCCTAAAGCAGCTCCTCAGGCATGCCGATTTTCGATTGTTTAAAGTTTTCTGTTGGAATTTCGAAAGTGTAAAGCCAGGGTGTGGCCACGGCACGCATGGGCGAGTCGTAGTTCGTCGGAGGTCACGCTGTCTCGTCCGCCCCTTGGCCAGCAAGTGCATTCCACCCTCGCCACGCGCGGGCGGGAGGCTGCCTTGGCGGTCGCGCAAGAAGCCGGGCAGCCGGACCTGTTCGAGCGCGTGACCGCCTTCGCGGGCGAACAGCCGGTGCCATCCTTCCTGCATTCGGCACTGTGCGCGATGTCGCTGCCGGTGCGCAGACCGGCGAACGAGTTCGCGGCCATCCTGCGCGTGGACGGGCAATACAAGCTCGTGATCACCCCCCGACCCGTCTTGCAGGCGGACGGCACGTTGCTGGCCCTCGGCGTCCTCTATGGCGCCCTGCCCCGGCTCATCCTGATCCACATCATGTCGCAGGCTGTGCGCACGCAGTTCCGTGAGGTGCATTTGGGCGAGACCCTCACGGACTGGATGCGGCAGATGGGCTATCGCACAATCTCCTACGGGCACCGCGGCTCGGCCACGCTGATCCGGCAGCAGCTCGACCGGCTGCTCGCCTGCGAATGGATCATCCGCTGGGACGGTCAGGCCGCCAATGGGTCAGGCGAATTCGGCATCAAGGAAATCAAGCTGTTGGACGAATACGCCGGGTTCAACCGCAAATCCGGCGAGTTCGGGCGCGAAATCAAACTGACGGAGGCGTTCTTCGGCCACTTGCGTGAGCATGCGGTCCCGCTGGACGAGAACGCGATCCGGCAGTTGCGCGACTCGCCGACGGCGCTCGACCTCTACACCTGGCTCGCCTATCGGCTGCCGCGGATAGGCGGGCGGCGGGCCGCGACCTTGTCCTGGCAGCAGCTCGCCTCACATCTCGGCAATGAAGGCAACAACATCCGCAAGTTCCGCCAGACCGTGCGCGACGCCTGGGACCGGCAGGTCTCGGCGGTTTACCCCGGCGCCCGAGCCGACTTCGGCGGCGGGCTGATCCGGCTCGAACAGTCGCCGCCGCCGCTTCGCCGGGCGGTGTTGAGGGGCGCCGACCTTACGCTGGTCAAAAATGCCGGCCGCCCTGCCCTGAACGCCCCACCGACCGATGCAGAGAGTACGCCCGCCCGCTTTCTGCGCCTGCTGCGCGGGACGTTGACGGCCGTCGAAGCCAAGGCCTCCTGGGTCCGCAGCAACCTAGAGGTTCAGATGGCCCGGGCGGCTCTGGCCGCTGGGCTGGGAGCATCGCTCACGGTGATCGTGCGCCCGAAATGAGCCGCGCCGCCACAAGGGGCAGGCTCGCGCCGCCCGTTGCCAGCCCCCCTGCCCTGCCCAGCGCCGAAACCGTCGCGGGGCTCTATGACCGTTCGCTCGACGTGCTGGCCGCGCTGCGCCGCCGGGGTCAGATGGAGGTCGAGAACTATCCGACCCGCCGATACTCCATCACCCGGGCGGCCGCTATGGTCGGGCGCACTCCGACCGCGATCCGGGAAGCCGAAAAGGACGGGCGGCTCGCGGGCGTGGAGCGCATGGTGAACGGCCGGCGGGTCGGCTACACCCTGCACGAAGTGAACGCCATGCGTGACGTGTTCAGCACCCGGCCCTGGCGTGAGCCCGGTGACCCGCCCGCCGTCATTGCGGTGCAGAACTTCAAAGGCGGCGTGGGCAAGTCCACCGTCTCGGTCCACCTGGCCCAATACCTCGCCGGACGCGGCTACCGCGTTTGCCTCATCGATTGCGACAGCCAGGGCTCCTCCACATCGATGTTCGGCGTGATCCCGGACCTCGACGTGCAGGAGGATGAGACGCTCTACCCGTTCATCCGCAACGCCGAGATGTCGAGCCTCGCCTACGCGGTGAAACCCACGCAGTGGGACGGGCTCTATCTCGTGCCCGCGAACCTCCGGCTCTACTCGGCCGAATACGAGCTCGCCGCCCGGGTCGCGCGGTCCGAGCCGACCCTGCTCAACCGAATCGCCGAGGGAATCGCCTCCATCGTCGACCATTTCGACGTGATCATCCTCGATCCGCCGCCAGCGCTCGGCACGATCTCGCTCTCGGTGATGCGCGCCGCCAACGCGCTCCTGGTCCCGATCCCGCCGACGATCGTGGACTTCACCTCGACCACGAGCTTCTTCGCCATGCTGCACGAGACGATGGGCGTGTTGGCGGAGCGCGGCTACCCGGTCGACCTGCGCTGGATACGCATGCTGATCACTAGGGCAGACGAGGGTAAGTCCATCCAGCGCGAGATCACCGGGCTGATGCGGACGGTGTTCGGCGACACGATGCTGCGGACGGTGCTGAAGGACAGCGCGGAGATCGACAACGCGTCCGCCCGCATGATGACCGTCTACGACCTTGACGGGCCGGTGACCTCGCGTGAGACCTACAACCGGTGCCTCACGCAGCTCAACGGCGTGAACGGCGAGGTCGAGACGCTGATCCGGCTGACCTGGCCAAGCCAGGCGGCCCGGCTGCGTGCCGAAGGGGTGCTCTGATGGCGGTTGCAGGCCTGCAACTCGGTGCTAAGTCGTTGACGGAGAACAGATGATGCCACTCAAAGGCAATCGTGGCTTTGCGGAGCTCACCGGCGGCGGGGTAGGCCAAGGCGGGGCAGGGCAGGATGCCCCGGGCCGAGGCGCTTCGGGCGTCCGCCTGCCGCCGCGCACCGGTTTCCTCGAATCCCGGGACAACCGCCTCGCCGCGCTCGCCGCCGGCACCAGCCTCACTCGCGTGCACGAGCTAGTCGACCCGGCCCGCTGCCGCATCTGGACCGCCCATAACCGCGACTATGCCGCGCTGACCGAGGCCACCTGCGCCGACCTGATCGAGAGCCTCCGCGCCCAGGGCCGCCAGGAGGTCCCGGCTATCGTCCGCCGCATCGCTAACGACCCGGCCCACGACTTCGAGGTCATCTGCGGCGCCCGGCGCCACTGGTCCATCAGCTGGCTCCGCGCCCACGACCACCCCGAGTTCCGCTTCCTGGTCGAACCGCGGGAGCTGTCGGACGAGGATGCGTTCCGCGTCGCCGATCTCGAGAATCGCAGCCGGAAGGACCTGTCCGACTACGAGCGTGCGACCGACTACGCCCGCGCGGTCGACGCCTACTACGGCGGCAGCCAGCAACGCATGTCCGAACGGTTGCAGGTGACCAAAAGCTGGCTGAGCCGCTATCTCGAGCTCGCCAAGCTGCCGGCCGGGATCGTCGCCGCCTACGGCACGCCCCACGCGCTCGGTATCAGCCACGCCGCCCGGCTGGCGCCGCTGCTGCGGGCGCCTGCGAGCCGCGCGCGCCTGCTCGGGCAGGCGGAGGGCATCGCCGCCGAACAAGCCGTGCGGCACGGCGCGGGCGATTCCTGGCTCGCCGCCGCCGCCGTCACCACGCGG
>CAHJXG010000537.1 GCA_903644035.1 Rhodospirillales bacterium | reverse complement strand
ACCGACGCCTCCAACACCTCGGAGGCGGCCTGCTTGCCCTTCTCGATGACGCTGGCCGCGGTGACCAGGATCGCCTGGCCTTCGGAGTACAGGCTGCGCGCCCCGCCAGTGCCGCCGCCGGTCGGGATGGTGTCGGTGTCGCCCTGCTTGATCCGCACCTTGTCGCCGTCAATGCCGAGCTGGTCGACCGTGAGCTGGACATAGGCCGTCTCATGCCCCTGCCCGGTGCTCTGCGTGCCGACGAACACATCGACGAAGCCGTCCTCGGCGAACCGGATCTCTGCCCGCTCGCTGGGCGCGCCGCCGGTCGCCTCCAGGTAGTAGGACATGCCGATGCCGCGCTTCATGCCGCGCCGCGCGCTGCTGGCGCGCCGTCCCTCGAAGCCCGCCCAGTCGATCTTCTCAAGCGCCGCGTCCAGCACGCGCTGGAAGTCGCCGCTGTCGTAGGTCTGCTTCATCGCCGTCACGTACGGCATGGCGCTCGGCGCCACCATGTTGCGGCGGCGGAGCTCGATCCGGTCGATCCCGACCTCGGCGGCGGCGGCGTCGATCAGCCGCTCCACGAGGTAGTTGCTCTCCGGCCGCCCGGCGCCGCGGTAGGCGTCCACCGGGACCGTGTGGGTGAACACGCCGAGCACGTTCACGTAGATGGACTGGAACTTGTAGACGCTGGCCAGCACCTTGGTGCCCGCCCCCGTCGGGATGAACGGGGCGAAGTTGGACAGATAGGCGCCCATGTTGGCCACGTTGCGGGTGCGCAGCGCCAGGAAGTTGCCGTCCTTGTCGAGCGCGATCTCGCCCTGGGTGATGTTGTCGCGCCCATGGGTGTCGCACAGGAACGCCTCGCTCCGCTCGCTGGTCCACTTCACCGGGCGTCCCAGGCGCCGCGCCGCGTAGCAGGTGAGCGCGTGCTCGGCATACAGGAACAGCTTCATGCCGAAGCCGCCGCCGACATCGGGGGTCACGACGCGGAACCGGTCCTCCGGCACGTTGAACATCGCCTGGGCCAGCATGGACTTGAGCGTCCAGCCGCCCTGCGTGTTGGTGTAGAGCGTCCAGCGTCCGGACGCGGCGTCGTAGTCGGCCAGCGCCGCCCGGGCCTCCATGGAGGCGACGACGACGCGGTTGTTCACGACGGTCAGCCGCGTGACGTGCGCCGCCTCGGCGAACAGGGCCTCGGTGCGCTCCTTCTCGCCCGTCTCCCAGTCGAAGCACACGTTGCCCGGCGCCTGCGGCCAGACCGCCGGCGCGTCGGCGTCCAGCGTCGCACCAAGGTCGGTGCTGCTGGGCAGGATGTCGTAGTCCACCATGATCGCCTCGGCCGCGTCGCGGGCCGCCTGGTGCGTCTCCGCCACGATGAAGGCCACGGGGTCGCCGACATGGCGCACCTCGCCGTCGGCCAGCGCAGGGTGCGGCACCTCGGCGCGGGGCGAGCCGTCCCGGTTCTTCAGCGGGATGGCGCAGGGCAGGCCGCCGATCCCGTCCGCCTTCAGGTCCGCCCCGGTGTAGACCGCGAGCACGCCGGGCAGATCGGCCGCGGCCGTGGTGTCGATCGACAGGATGCGCGCGGCCGCGTGCGGGCTGCGCAGGACGATGCCCACGGCCTCATTCGCCAGCGTGATATCGTCGGTGTAGCGGCCGCTGCCGATCAGCAGCCGGGGGTCTTCCACGCGCCGTACTGGCTGGGCCATGCCGAATTTTGTCATGCTTGTGCTTCCTCGCTGGCGTCTAGGCTGAGCTATGAGATGCGGTTGAGGGGCGAAAGGCCAAGGGGCCTAGTGCACCCGCTCCAGCGTCTTGCCGGATTTTCCGCCGAACCGGGCCTTCGTCCACTCCCGCATGTTCTGAAAGGTGACATACAGCATCGGGATCAGGAAGATGCCGAACACGCTGGCGGCGATCATGCCGGCGAACACCGGCGTGCCCACCGCCCGGCGGCTGACCTGGGCCGCGCCGTTCGCCACCACGAGCGGCAGCAGGCCGAGCACGAGGGCGATGGAGGTCATCATCACGGCGCGGAACCGCGTCTTGGCGCCGAGCCGCGCCGCCTCGGTGATGGACTGGCCCTCCTCGCGCTGCTCCTTGGCGAACTCCACGATCAGGATGCCGTTCTTCGCCGCGATGGCGATCAGCACGACCAGCCCGATCTGCGCATATAGATCCAGCGCCAGCCCCGTCTGCCATAGCCCCACGAAAGACCCCAGGATGCCGACGCTGACCGAGAGCAGCACTGGGATGGGGATCACCCAGCTCTCATAGAGCGCCACCAGGAACAGGTAGGCGAACAGGATCGCCAAGGCCAGGATCTTGCCCGTCTGTCCCGACGCCGACCTCTCCTGGAACGCCGTGCCGGTCCACTCGTAGCTGTATCCGGCCGGCAGGGTCGTGTCGCTGATCCGCTCCATCGCCGCCAGCCCGTCGCCCGAGGACACGCCCGGCTTCGGCGTGCCGTTCACGGTGATCGAGCGGTAGTTGTTGTAGCGGCTGATGGTCTGCGGCCCCAGCACGATCCGCGCGTCGGCGATGGAGCGCAGCGGCACCATGGTGCCGAGCTTGTTGCGGATGTAGATGCGCCAGACCGCCGGGATGTCGGTGCGGTCCGCGGCCTCCCCCTGGATGTTGACCTGCCAGGTCCGGCCGAACAGGTTGAAGTCGTTGACGTAGATGCCGCCCAACGTGCCCTGCAGCGAGGTGAAGACGTCGCTGACCGACAGGCCCAGCGCCTGCGCCTTCTCCCGGTCGATGTCGAGGTAGATGCTGGGCGTCGTCGGGCTGAAGGTGCTGAACACCCGGGCGAGCTTCGGGTCCTGGTTCGCGGACGCGAGCAGGCCGTTCAGCACGGTGCCCATCTCCGCGGGTTCCCGCCCTTCGAGGTTCTGCAGCTGGTACTCGAAGCCGCCGCTGGTCGAAAGCCCGATGATCGGCGGCAGGTTGAAGGGGAAGATCGTCGCCGAGCGGATCTGCTGCACGCCGCCGAACACCCGGCCGATCAGCACCTGCACCTTGTCGGCCGCCGCCTTGCGGTCGGCGAACGGCTTCAGGCGCAGCACCATGAACGCCGCGTTGGACTGATTGCCGCCGTCGAGCAGCGAGAAGCCGACGATGGCCAGCACGTTCTGGATCTGCGGGATGTCCTTCACCACCGCCTCCACCCGCTCCACCACCGCGCGGGTGCGGGTGACGCTGGCGCCGTCGGGCAGCTGCACGGCGACGAAGAACGCCCCCTGGTCCTCGTCCGGCAGGAACCCGGTCGGCGTGCGCAGGCCCAGGGCGTAGATGCCGCCGCCGCACAGCAGCACGAGCAGCACGCCGACGATGCTGACCCGCAGCAGCCGCGTGACGATCCCGGCGTAGCCGTCCCGAACCCGGTCGATGCCCCGCCCGATCCGGCCGAGGATGCCGCGCTTCGGCCCGCCATGCCGCAGGAACACCCCGCACAGCGCCGGGGACAGCGTGAGCGCGTTGATCGCCGAGATCAGCACCGCCACGCTGATGGTGACGGCGAACTGGCGGAACAGCGTGCCGGAGACGCCGGGGATGAAGGCGATGGGCACGAACACCGACAGCAGCACCAGCGTGATGGCGATGATCGGCGCGGTGATCTGCGCCATGGCCTTCTTCGTCGCGTCCTTGGGCGAGAGGTCCGGCTCCTCCTCCATCACGCGCTCGACGTTCTCCACCACGACGATGGCGTCATCGACCACGATGCCGATGGCCAGCACGAGGGCCAGGAGCGACACGGTGTTGGCGGAGTAGCCGAGCGCCAGCAGCACGGCGAAGGTGCCGATCAGGCTGACCGGCACGGCGATGGTCGGGATGATGGTCGCGCGGATGTTGCCCAGGAACAGGAACACCACGATCACGACCAGCGCGAACGCCTCGAGCAGCGTGTTCTTCACCTCGTTGATCGTGTCGGACACGAAGGTCGAGCTGTTGTAGAACACCTGCGACTTGAGGCCCTCGGGAAACCGCTTGGACAGGTCGTCCAGCGCCGCCTGCACGCGAGTCGCGGTCAGCACCGCGTTGGCGCCGGGGGCGAGATAGACGCCGAGCGTGACGGCCGGGTTGCCGTTCAGCCGGCTCTCGCTGTCCTGCGTCGCGGCGCCCAGCTCGACCCGCGCCACGTCGCGCACCCGCAGCACGGAGCCGTCGGGGTTGGCGCGGATCAGGATGTCGCCGAACTCCTCCGGGGTGCTGAGGCGCCCCTTGGTCTGCAGGTTGATCTGGAACTGCGTGTCGTTGCTGGTCGGGCGCGCGCCGACCCGGCCGACCGGCGCCTGCACGTTCTGCTGCTGGATCGCCAGGATGATGTCGCTCGGCGCCAGGTTGAGGCTGATCAGCCGGTTGGTGTCGAACCAGATGCGCATGGAGTAGTCGAGCGCCCCGAACAGCGAGGCCGACCCCACGCCGTTCACCCGGGACAGCCGGTCGAGCACGTTGATCGTCACGTAGTTCGAGATGAACAGCGGGTCCTGCTTGGCGCCCTCGCTGGAGAAGGCCAGGAACTCCAGGATGGCCGAGGACCGCTTCTGCACGGTGACGCCCTGGCGCTGCACCTCCGCCGGCAGCCGGGACAGCGCCGCCTGCACGCGGTTGTTGACGTTGACGGTGTTGATGTCCGGGTTGGACCCCAGCGCGAACGACACCGTCAGCCCGTAGCTGCCGTCGTTGGCGGAGTTGGACTTCATGTAGATCATCTGGTCGGCGCCGTTGACCTGGGCCTCCAGCGGCTGGGCCACGGTCGCCTCGACCACCGCGGCCGAGGCGCCGGGGTAGCGGGTCGTGACCTGGACCTGCGGCGGCACGACGTCCGGGAACTGGCTGACGGGGATCACCGTCATCGCGATCAGCCCGGCGATCACCGTGATGATCGCGATCACGACCGCAAGCCGCGGCCGGTCAACGAAGGTGGCGGAGATCATGGCGGCTCAGGTCCGCGGGGCCGACGCGGGCAGCGTCGGGCCGGCGCCGACCGGGCCAGGGGTCACGGTGACGCCGGGCCTCACGCGCTGCACGCCGTCCACCACCACCGTCTCCCCCTCTTTCAGCCCGGCCGAGATCACCGCGAGCCCCGGGGTGTTCTGGCCCAGCTGGAGCCGGCGCTGCTCCACCTTGTTGCCGTCGCCGACGACCCAGACGTAGTTGCCCTGCTGGTCCGACAGAATGGCGCTGCGCGGGATCACGATCTGTTCAACGGGCTGCACGCCCTCCAGCGTCACGGTGACGAACTGCCCGTCCGACAGCTCGCGGTCGCCGGGTTCGCCGGGCTTCGATCCCGGGCGCACCGGGTTCGGGACGCGCCCGCGCAGCGTCAGGGTGTCGGTGTTGGCCGCCACCGTGGGATCGACGTAGTCCAGCTTGCCGGCCTGCTCGTACAGCTTGCCTGTAGGCAGCCGGAGCTTGATCGTCACCGCGCCGAACCCGCCCTTGTCGCCGTAGCGGTCCCGCAGGTCCACGGCCGCCCGGACCGAGACGGGGAACAGCACGTACATCGGGTCCTGGCTCACGATGGTCGCCAGCACGCCGGAGCTTGGGCTGACGACGTTGCCCTCGGTCAGCGTGGTGCGGCTGATCTTGCCGTCGATCGGCGCCTTGATCTCGGTGTAGTCGAGGTTGGTCTGCGCCAGCCGCAGCTGCGCCTGCGCGTTGGCCAGCTGCGCCGCCTGGCTCCGCTGCGTGGACCGCGCGTCGTCTACCAGGCTCCGCTGGCCCGCCGGCGTGTTCAGCAGCGCCTCCGCCCGGCCCAGGGTCAGGCTGCCGCCCTGCAGCACGGCCTGAGCCTGGGCGACCGACGCCGCCTGGGCCGCGACCTGCGCCTCGAACGGCGCCCGTTCCAGCCGGTAGAGCAGGTCGCCGGTGTGCACCTCGGCGCCTTCCGTGAAGCGGCGCTCCTGGATGAACGCCGTCACGCGGGCGACCAGATCGACCCGGCTGATGGATTGGATGCGGCCGACGAACTCGCTGGTCTCGGTCACCGGCTGCTTCTTCGCCTGGGCGACACCGACGGCGGGAGGCCCTCCCGGGCCGGGCTGCGCCAAGGCCGGGCCGGCAAGAGCCAGCAGCACGAGCGCCAATGGAGAGAGGAGGCGGCATACCATCGTCGTCACTTTCGCAGTACAAGCGCCGGGAACCCGGCGGAGGCGAGACCTCCGCGACGCCGGCTCGCCATTGCAGCATATCTGGCGGAAGCTTGCACGTTTGCCGGCATCGTCCCATCCCGGCCAACTGGGGAGGCAGGCGCGCCCGCCGCCAGCCTAGCCTGACCCTGTTGATTGCGCCTTTGGTTTGGTTCAAGGAGGGCCTGGTGCCGAGGGGAGTCCCCGGGGGCATCGGCATAGGCGTCAGCAGCGGTTGGCCGAACCCCTGCACGCGCCAGGCGCTATGTCTTGCAAGCAGGAGAGTGACAATGGCGCGCGACGACATCCTAGAACCGATCCGGGTTCGAGCCTACTCGCTGTGGGAACAGGCGGGCCGCCCCGAAGGCGGCGATCTGGAATTCTGGGAGCGCGCACGCCAGGAGATCGAGGCGGAGCAGACGGCGACGCCTCCTAAGCCCGACCCTGCGGCGCAAGGCACCCCTCAATGAGCGACACGCCGCCGGACCGCCTGGCCTCCAATCCCAGGAGCCCCCATTACGACGCGGCGCTGCTGGAGCGCGGCGTGGGCGTCCGGTTCAAGGGCGTGGAAAAGACCAACGTGGACGAATACTGCGTGAGCGAGGGCTGGGTGCGCCTCACGGTCGGCAAGGCGGTGGACCGGACCGGCGCACCGATGACGATGAAGCTGATGGGACCGGTCGAGGCGTATTTCCGGGACGTGACGCCGGACGGGGATTGAGCCGGACGCACGAGGTTTCAGACGTGTCGGCGGCAAAACTCCTCGGCTCCCAGGCTGCGAAAATCCTGCATCGCCGCGCCGATCCGCTCGTGCGGCCAGTCCCACCAGGCGATGCGCAGCAGGTCCGCGATCACGGCGTCGGAGAACCGCAGGCGCAGGACCCGGGCGGGGTTGCCGGCGACGACGGCGAATGCCGGCACATCCTTGGTGACGATGGCCCCGGCGCCCACGGCCGCCCCGGTGCCGACCGTGACGCCCGGCAGCACGACGGCGCCATGGCCGATCCAGACGTCATGCCCAAGCGCCACCGGGCTGCTCCGGCGCCAGTCGAAGAACGCGGGGTCGTCGGGTCCGAGGCCGTAGGCGCTGCTGCGGTAGCCCACGTGGCTCAGCATCACCCGGTCGAGCGGGTGGTTGCCGGGGTTCAGCCGCACATGCGCCGCGATGGAGCAGAACCTGCCGATGGCCGAGTAGATGATGTCGCTGTCGTTCACGACATAGGAGTAGTCGCCGAAGCTGCTTTCGGCGACCTTGGTGCGGGCGCCGACCTCGCACCAGCGGCCAAAGCTCGTGGCGCGGACCGAGGCGGTGCGGTGGATGCTGGGCTTCTCGCCCAGGCGCTTCTCGCGCGACGCCGGGTCGTTCGCCATGGCCCGGGGCGGCATCGGTTGCGGCATCAGTTCAGGAACAGCTTCCCCGGGTTCATGATCCCGCGCGGGTCGAGCGCCGTCTTGATCTGCCGCATCACCGCCAGCGTCTCGGTCCCGTGCTCCGCCTCCAGGAACTCGCGCTTGCCGATGCCGATCCCGTGCTCCCCGCTGCAGGAGCCGCCGAGCGCCAAGGCCCGGGCCACGATCCGCTTGTCCAGCTCCCACGCCTGCGCCAGCCCGTCCTCGCCCGGCGGCACCAGGATGACGGTGTGGAAGTTGCCGTCGCCGACATGGCCGACGATGGGCGCCAGCAGGCCGGACTGCGCGATGTCCCGCTTCGCGCCGACGATCAGCTCCGTCATGCGGGAGATCGGCACGATGGCGTCCGTCGCGATCCCGCGCAGGCCCGGCCGCAAGGCGAGCGCCGCCCAGTAGGCGTCGTGCCGCGCCTTCCACAGCCGGTTGCGCTCCTCGGCATCCGTCGCCCATTGGAAGCCGCTGGCGCCGAAGCCCGCGGTGATCTCCTCCGCCAGCCCCGCCTGCTCCGAGACGCCCGCGGGCGTGCCGTGGAACTCCAGCAGCAGGGTCGGGCGCGCGGTGTAGCCGTCTAGCTTCGAGTAGGCGATGCAGGCGCCCATCTGCACGTCGTCCAGCAGCTCGATCCGCGCGATGGGGATGCCGGCCTGCAGGATTGCGATCACGCTGTCGACAGCGCCGGCAAGGTCGTCGAACTGGCAGATGGCGGCGCTCATGGCCTCGGGGATGCCGTGCAGGCGGAGCTGGATCTCGGTGATCACGCCGAGCGTGCCCTCCGATCCCAGCATCAGGTGGGTGAGGTCGTAGCCCGTGGCGGACTTGCGCACGCGCCCGCCGGTCTCGATCAGGCGGCCATCGGGGAGTGCGACCTGGAGGCCCAGCACGTTCTCCCGGATGGTGCCGTAGCGGACGGCGGCGGTGCCGGACGCGCGGGTGGCGCACATGCCGCCGATGCTGCACTCGCTGCCGGGATCGACGGGGAAGAACAGCCCCTGGTCGCGCAGGTGGGCGTTCAGCTGCTGCCGGGTGACGCCGGCCTCGATCCGGCAGTCCATGTCGGCGGCGTTCACCTGCAGCACGCGGGTCATGCGCGACAGGTCGAGGCTGATGCCGCCGCGGACCGGGGTCACGTGGCCCTCCAGGCTGGTGCCGGCGCCGAACGGCACCACGGGCACGCCGTGCTGGTGGCACAGGGCGAGCACGCGCGCCGCCTCCTCGCCCCGCTCCATGAAGGCGACGGCGTCGGGCAGGCTGCGGGGCTGCGCGTCCTCGCCGTGGCTGTGCTGCTCGCACAGGGCGGCGTTGGTGGTGATGCGCTCGCCGAGGAACTCGCGGGCCTGGGCGATGACGGCGTCGACGGGGCGTGCCATGGGGTGTCCCTTTTGCTTGCAGCCTAGCCTAATGCGGCCCGGCGCGTCACCCTGGGCGAGCAGCAGAGGAGACATGCGTGACCCTATCCGTGAACCAGGACCGGCTCTGGCAGTCTCACCTCGACATGGCCGCCATCGGTGCCACGCCCGAGGGCGGCAGCGACCGCCCGGCCCTGTCCGCCGCGGATGCCGAGGCGCGCGCCTTGCTGCTGTCCTGGTGCGGGCCGCTTGGCCTCAAGATGGAGCGCGACGGCATCGGCAACCTGTTCCTGCGGCGGGCCAGCCGGGCGCCGCGCCCCGCCATCGCCTTTGGCAGCCATCTGGACACCGTGCCGACCGGTGGGCGGTTCGACGGCGCGTTCGGCGTGCTGGCCGGGCTGGAGGCGCTGCGCACGCTCGACGACGCCGGGGTGCTGACCGCGGCGCCGCTGGAGCTTGTGGTCTGGACCAACGAGGAGGGCAGCCGCTTTCCGCCCGCCATGATGGGCAGCCGGGTCCACGCCGGAACGCTGCCGCTCGACCGCGCCCTGACGACGCCGGACGATGCCGGGGAGACGGTGGGCGAGGCCCTGGCCGAGACGTTCCAGATCGGCTTCCTCGTGCCCGGCCCTCGCGACTGGGCCGCCTGGATCGAGCCTCACATCGAGCAAGGCCCGCTGCTGGAGCAGTCCGGCGCCGTCATAGGCATCGTGACCGGCACGGTCCAGGCGCGCTACTTCCACCTGACCGTCACCGGGGAGGCGAGCCATGCCGGGGCGACGACCATGGGCGGGCGCCGCGACAGCCTCGCCGCCGCCGCCGAGATGATCCTGGCGACCGAGCAGATCGGCCTGTCCAGCGAACCCGGCGGACGCAGCTCGGCGGCCTGGATCGGCAACGCGCCGAACGTCCGCGGCGCCGTGCCCAGCCAGACCCGGCTGCACTGCGACATACGGCACGAGGACCCGGCCCGCGCCGACGCGATGGAGGCCGCCGTCCGCATCGCCTGGACCGCCATCGCTGCCCGCCGTGGGGTGCAGCTGGAGATCGACGCCTACGCGTCCTTCGGCCCCGCCCGGTTCGACCCAGGGCTGGGCGCGCTGCTGCGGGAGGTCGCGGCCGCCCGGCAATACCCGACGCGCGACATGGTGGCCGCCGCCGGGCATGACAGCGTGCTGATCGCCGGGCTGTGCCCCAGCGCCATGCTGTTCGTGCCGAGCCGCGGCGGCGTCACCCACCATCCCGCCGAATACACCGCGCCGGAGCACCTGGCGCAGGGCGCGCAGGTGCTGCTGGACGCCGTCATGCGGTTGGCAAACTGACGCGGCGCAACGGCGAATTGACGCTGTTTGGACCGAAGCCTAGCCTGGCGTCACAATTCAGAACGAGGAACGCCCCATGCCCAACAAGGTGAAGCAGGCCTGGCAAGACGGCCACGCCGTCATCAACGGCTGGCTCGCCATCCCCAACGGGTTCTCGGCCGAGGTGATGGCACAGGCCGGCTGGGACAGCGTGACCGTGGACTTGCAGCATGGCGTGCAGGACTATCTGTCGATGGTCGCGTGCTTCCAGGCGATGCAGGTGCATCCGGTGCTGCCGATGGTGCGGGTGCCGTGGAACGAGCCGGGCATCGTCGGCAAGGTGCTGGACGCCGGCGCCTACGGCGTGATCTGCCCGATGGTCAACACCCGGGCTGAGGCCGAGGCCTTCGTCTCCTATTGCCGCTATCCCCCGGCGGGCAAGCGCAGCAACGGGCCGATCCGCGCCAGCATCTACGGCGTGGGCACCAGCTACCAGGCGACGGCCAACGAGGAGGTCCTGTGCATCCCGATGGTCGAGACGCGGGAGGCCGTGGACAACCTGGAGGCCATCCTCGACGTGCCCGGCATCGACGCCGTCTACATCGGGCCGAGCGACCTCGGCTTCTCCATGGGCCTGCCGCCGATCCTCGACCGGGAGGAGCCGCAGATCATGGCGATCTATGAGCGCATCCTCACCGAGACCAAGCGGCGCGGGCTTCGCGCCTGCATCCACTGCTTCTCCCCGGCCTACGCCGCCCGGATGATCGCGATGGGGTTCAGCCTGGTCACCATCGCCAACGACAGCGGCCTGCTGCTCGGCGCCGCCCGCGCCGCGGTGCAGGCGGCGCGCAAGGGCTGAGGAGGTCTTCATGTCGACGCCCGTCATCCGCCTGCATCCCGAAGACGGGGTGGTGATCGCCCGCGCGACCCTGCTGCCCGGCGCGCCGGTCGCGCCGGGCGTCGCCGCGGCCGAGCGTATTCCCGCCGGGCACAAGGTCGCGGTGCGCGCGCTGGCGGAGGGCGAGGCGATCCACCGCTACGGCCAGATCATCGGCTTCGCCACCCGGCCCATCGCGCCCGGCGCCCATGTCCATGTGCACAACTGCGGCATGGGCGACTTCGCGAAGGATTACGCCTACAGCCAGGACGCCCGGCCCACCGCGATGGCGAACGAGAAGCTGACCTTCTCCGGCATCCGCCGCCCGGACGGCCGGGTCGCCACGCGGAACTACATCGGCATCCTGACCTCGGTGAACTGCAGCGCCCACGTGGCGGGGCTGGTGGCGGACGTGTTCAAGCGCAATCCGTTCACGGGGCACGACCCGCTGGCGGCCTATCCCAACGTCGATGGCGTC
This sequence comes from Rhodospirillales bacterium, assembly GCA_903644035.1. Taxonomy (GTDB): domain Bacteria; phylum Pseudomonadota; class Alphaproteobacteria; order Acetobacterales; family Acetobacteraceae; genus CAHJXG01. The sequence continues at coordinate 1,688 of CAHJXG010000537.1, read as the reverse complement.
GTGGCGCTGACGCACAAGACCGGGTGCGGCATGACGGACGGGGAACCGCTGCGCCTCCTGCGCCGCACGCTCGCGGGCTACGCGCGGCACGTGAACTTCAGCCACGTCGTGGTGCTCGGCCTCGGCTGCGAGGTGAACCAGATCGCCGGGCTGCTGGAGGAGCAGCGCCTGGCCGGGCGCGTGCGCAACATGGATATCCAGGCCATGGGCGGCACCCGCAAGACCGTCGAGGCCGCGGTCGCCTTCGTGCACGAGGTGCTGGCCGAGAGCAACGAGGTCCGTCGCGAGCCGGTGCCGGTCAGTGAGCTTGTCGTGGCGCTGCAATGCGGCGGCTCCGACGGCTATTCCGGTGTGTCGGCCAACCCGGCGCTGGGGGCCGCGTCCGACCTGCTGGTGCGCCACGGCGGCACCGTCATCCTGTCGGAGACGCCCGAGACCTACGGCGCCGAGCACCTGCTGACCCGACGCGCGGTGAGCCAGGAGGTCGGCGAGAAGCTGGTCGGCCTGATGCGCTGGTGGGAGGACTACACGGCCCGCGAAGGCGCCGAGATGAACGCGAACCCAAGCCCCGGCAACAAGGCCGGCGGCCTCACCACCATCCTGGAGAAGTCGCTGGGCGCCATGGCCAAGGCCGGCAGCACCAACCTCATGGATGTCGTCCGCTATGCCGAGCCGGTGACGGCGCGCGGCTTCGTGTTCATGGACACGCCGGGCTATGACCCGGTGGCGGCGACGGGCCAGGTGGCGGGGGGTGCCAACCTCGTGTGCTTCACGACCGGGCGCGGCAGCGTGTTCGGCTGCAAGCCGTCGCCGTCCATCAAGCTCGCGACCAACACGCCGATGTTCCAGCGCATGGAAGACGACATGGACATCAACTGCGGCACCATCCTGGACGGCGAGGAGACGGTGCAGGAGTGCGGCCAGCGCATCTTTGAGATGATGATCCGCACGGCGAGCGGCGAGCGCACCAAGAGCGAGTCGTTCGACGCGGGCGGGGCGGAGTTCGCGCCCTGGGTGATCGGGGCGACGATGTAGCGGGCTCAGCCAGGCGGGCGCCGAGCCATGAAGTCGAAGTCGCAGCCCTCGTCCGCCTGCAAGACTGTGTTGTAGAACAAGTGGGCATAACCGCGTTGCGCCCATTCGGGCCGGGCTTGCGGGGCGAGCAAAGCCTGTCGCTGCGCCAGTTCCTCGTCGCTTACCAGCAAATCGATCCGCCGTCCGGCCACGTCGAGCCTGATCTGGTCGCCTGATTGCACCAGCGCCAGCGGCCCCCCGACTGCGGACTCCGGCGCGATATGCAGCACGATGGTGCCGAAGGCGGTGCCGCTCATCCGGGCGTCCGAGATGCGCACCATGTCCTTCACGCCCTGCCGGCCAAGCTGCTTCGGGATCGGCAGGTAGCCGGCCTCCGGCATCCCCGGCGCGCCCTTCGGACCCGCGTTGCGCAGCACCAGCACGTCGTCCGGGCCGACGTCCAGGGCCGGGTCGTCGATCCGCGCCGCCATATCGGGAATCGAGTCGAACACCACGGCGCGCCCGGTGTGCTGCAGCAGGCGCGGCGTCGCGGCCGAGTGCTTGATGACCGCCCCGCGCGGCGCGAGGTTGCCGCGCAGCACCGCCATGGCGCCGGTGGCCTTGATCGGATCGTGCCGCGGCCGGATCACGGTCTGCCCCGGCACACGCTCGGC
>CAHJXG010000536.1 GCA_903644035.1 Rhodospirillales bacterium | reverse complement strand
CGCGGCTCGTGCTGATGGCGGGCAAGGCCGACGAGCTGGGGCGCGTGTCCGAGGGCTGCCGGGCGCTGGGCGCCGAGGTGGAGGCGGTCAACCGCCGGCCGGACACGGAGGCCGATTGCGACGCGGTGATGCAGGCGGCGCTGGACCGCTTCGGCGCGCTCGACATCCTGGTCGTCGCGTCCGGCATGAACGACGTGTCGCCCATCGCCGACATGTCGCCCGAACGGTTCGAGCGCGTGATGCAGGCGAATGTCACCGGCTCCTGGCTGCTGGCCCGCGCGGCCGGGCGCCGGATGATCGCGCAGGGGCGCGGCGGCCGGGTGGTGCTGATGTCCTCGGCCCGCGGCAAGCTGGGCCATCCCGCCGGCTACAGCGCCTATTGCGCGTCCAAGGCAGCGGTTGACGGCATGACCCGCGCGCTGGGCTGCGAATGGGGGCCGCTGGGCATCACCGTCAACGCCATCGCGCCGACGGTGTTCCGTTCCGCCCTGACCGCCTGGATGTTCGCCGACGACGAGCGGGGGCGAACGGTCCGCGCCGGCTTCATGCAGCGCGTGCCGAAGGGCCGGCTGGGCGAGCCTCAGGACCTCGCGGGGCCGTTGCTGTTCCTGGTGTCGCGGGCGTCCGAGTTCTACACCGGGCACATCCTCTATGCCGATGGCGGATACACCGCGGGATGACCGCGCCCGTCCGCATCGCCGTGATCGGCGCCGGGCTGATGGGCCATGGGATCGCGCAGGCCTTCGCCGTCGCCGGCCACGAGGTGCTCGTGTCGGACCCCTCCGCCGCGAGCCTCGGGTCCCTGCGCGGCCGCGTGGCCGCGAACCTGGCGGAGCTGGGCCAGGACCCGGCGGCGGCCGGCCGGGTGCATCCCGCGGACGACCTTCCCCACGCCGTCCGCGACGCCGGCCTCGTGGTGGAAGCGGCGCTGGAGGACCTGGCCGTCAAGCAGGACATCTTCCGCGCCGTGGAGGAGGCCGCGCGTCCGGATGCCGTGCTGGCCAGCAACACCTCCGTCATCCCGATCACGCAGATCATGCAGGGCCTCTGCCGCCGCGGACGGGCCTTGGGCACGCATTGGTGGAACCCGCCGTTCCTGGTGCCGCTGGTGGAGGTGGTCGGCACCGAGTGGACCGACCCCGCGGTGCTGGGCTGGACCATGGCGCTGCACCGCGCCGCGGGCAAGACGCCGGTGCACGTGCGGCGGGACGTGCCGGGTTTCATCGGCAACCGCCTGCAGCATGCGCTGTGGCGCGAGGCGATCAGCTTGGTCGAGCACGGGGTCTGCGATGCGGAAACGGTGGACACCGTGGTCAAGGCCAGCTTCGGCCGCCGCCTCGGCGTGCTCGGCCCGTTGGAGAACGCGGACCTGGTCGGCACCGACCTGACCCTGGCCATCCACCGGACCGTCCTGCCCGACCTGGACCGCACCCCCGGCCCGTCCCCGCTGCTCGCGGCGCTGGTCGCGGGCGGACGGCTGGGCATGAAGACCGGCCAGGGCTTCCGGGACTGGACGCCGGAGGCCCAGTCGGCCGTGCGCTCCCGCGTGTTCTTCCAGCTCAGGCAGGCCATCGCGGGAGAGGCGTCCGCGCCGGCCCCCGGCACCGCATGACCCGGGCGGCGCCGGATCGGCGCCAGCCCACAGGCATAAGAAAAGGGAGGAACCCATGCACAACAAGATCGCCGTCGAGGAGCACTTCGAGCTGCCGGGCGGAGACGCCGCGGGCAACAACGCGTTCGACCCGGCCTACCTGCAGGACGTCCGGCGCAGGCTGCCCGACCGCGACCTGCGGCTGCGAACCATGGACGAGTGCGGCATCGCCATGTCGGTGCTGTCCCTCACCGAACCCGGCGTGCAGGGCGTCGCCGACCCCAGGGAGGCGCTGGCGCTGGCACAGCGCGTCAACGACCACCTGGCCGAGTTCTACGTGGGCGCCCATCCCCGGCGCTTCGCCGGCCTGGCCGCCGTGCCGCTGCAGGACGCGCGGGCGGCGGCCGACGAACTGGAGCGGTCCGTCCGCCAGCTCGGGCTGAAGGGCGCCATGGTCAACGGCTTCACCACCCTGGGCGACGGGGACGCCGTCCGCTACTTGGACGACCCGGCCTGCGACGAGTTCTGGGCGCGGGCGGAGTCGCTCGACGTTCCGGTCTACCTGCACCCCCGCGTGCCCCTGCCCAGCCAGCGCCGGGCGTTGCAGGACTATCCGGCGCTGGCCGGGTCGCCCTGGGGCTTCGGCCGCGAGACGGCGGAGCACGCCGTCCGGCTGATCCTGGGGGGCGTGTTCGACCGCTACCCGCGGCTGACCTTCATCCTCGGGCACCTGGGGGAAGGGCTGCTGTTCGCGCTGCCGCGCATGGAGAAGCGGCTGCGCCATCAGTCGCCAGGCACGCATGGCCGGCACGAGCGGCCGGTGACGGAGTACCTGCGGACCAACATCCTGCTGAGCACGAGCGGCATCCAGCACACCCAGGCGCTGCAGAACGCCCTGCTGGAGGTCGGCGCCGACCGGCTGCTGTTCGCGGTCGATTATCCCTTCGAGTCCATGGCCGAGATCGGGCCCTGGTTCGACGCCTGCGCCATCGCCGAGGCGGACCGCGCCAAGATCGGCCGGGGGAACGCCGAAAGGGCGTTCAAGCTGGACGCCTGAAGCCTGCAAGCCCTGGCCACAGCCAGGACAGCAAGAAGACACGAGGGAACGAAGCGATGTTTTGGCAAAATGACCCGCTGCGGCGGGCGTTGGGAGCGTGCGCCCTGCTTTCCAGCCTTGCGGCCGGCGCCCACGCGACGGAGGGCGGCGGCACGGCCTATCCGCTCGGCGTCGCCACCGTGAACCCGGGGCTGGAGCCCTCGCCGCCGGGCTTCACGTTCCTGAACTACAACACCTTCTACACGGCGAGCCACACCCGGAACTCGCGCGGGGGGGATGCCCTGCCCGGCTTCCACGTGTCGGTCGCGGTGTCCTCCTACCGCCTGGACTACACCCTGCCCGAGGGCGTCATGCCGCCGGGATGGCACCTGGGCGCCTTCGTCGTCCAGCCCATCTTCAACCAGGAGCTCTACACCCGTGCGCCCACGCCCCGTGCGCAGGGCCGCAAGGTCGCGATCTTCGGCCTGGGCGACCTGACGGTGACGCC
>CAHJXG010000535.1 GCA_903644035.1 Rhodospirillales bacterium | reverse complement strand
CAGCAGGTCCAGCGCGTGGCGGCCGAGCGTCTCGGCCGTGCAGTCCTGCTGCAGCAGTTCCGGCACGACGGCGCGGCCCGCCAGCAAGTTGAGCATCGCCACAAAGGGCACGCGGATCATGCGCCGGGCCATGGCGGCGGTCATCGGGTTCACCCGGTAGGTCACGGCCATCGGCACCCCGGCCAGCGCCAACTCAAGCGTGGAGGTGCCGGACTTGGTGAGCGCCGCCCCGGCGGCGGCGTAGGCATCGTGCTTCTCGGCCAAGTCCGTGACAATCAGCGGCTGGATCGGCCAGCTTGCGGCGGCGCGGCGCACCACGTCGGCCACGGCGGGCGACACCGGAAGCACCGGGCGCAGCGACGGCTCGTGCAGCATCAGGCGCTTCAGCGTCGCGCCGAACACCGGGAGCAGGCGCGGCGCCTCCGACCGCCGGCTGCCGGGCATCAGGATCAGCACCGGCTGGCCCGGCGCCAGGCCATGCACCTGCCGGAACCGGGTCCCGTCGCCCTGGCCGGCGCCGGATTCCAGCACGGGGTGGCCGACGAAGGTGGCGGGCAGGTTGTGCTGCGCGAACCAGGCCGGCTCGAACGGCAGCAGGCACAGCAGCCTGTCCCACAGGCCCGGGTAGTGGCGCACCCGGTGCGCGCGCCAGGCCCAGACCTGCGGCGCCACGTAGTGCACGCGCGGGATGCCGAGCTTCGCCGCGGCGGCCAGGATGCGGTGGGTGAAGCCGGGGCTGTCGATGGTCACGATGACGTCGGGCTTCAGGCGCGCGATGTCGGCGAGCGTCTCCCGCAGGCGTTGGCGCAGCAGGAGCACGCGGGGCAGCACCTCGACGATGCCCATCACCGCGAGGTCAGCCAGGGGATACAGGCTGTCGAGGCCGTGCTCGGCCATCCGGGGACCGCCGATGCCGGCGAACTCGGTGCCCGGGCGCTGGGCACGGAGGGCGGCCATCAGGCGGGCGCCCAGCACGTCGCCGCTGGCCTCCCCGGCGACGAGGTAGATCAGCGACATCGCGGGTTGCCAGGAGCCATGCCGGACTGCATAGGGGGGCGGTCACGCCGGCGCAACATGGCGGGATGGAGGCACCGATGAACTTGCTGCATGTCACGTCTGCCGAGGCCTGGGCGGACGCCCAGCCATCCGGCCAACATGCCCCGCCGATGCTGGCGCAGGACGGTTTCCTGCATCTGTGCACGCCCGCGCAGCTCGACTATGTGCTGGGGCGGCACTTCGCCGGGCGGACCGGCTTGGTGCTGCTGCACATCGAACCGGCGATGCTCGACGACCTGCGCTGGGAGGTCAGCGAACCCGGCCGCGACGCCTTTCCGCATCTGTATGGCCCGCTGCCCGTCGCCGCCGTGCTGCGGGTCGAGCCGGTTCAGCCGTAGAGGTCCGCGGGCGCCACCAGCGCCGCCGCGGTTTCGACCCACCCGCCGTCCCGGGCCGCACGGTAGAAGCAGGACCGGTGCCCGGTGTGGCAGGCGACGCCGTGCTGGTCAACCCGCAGCAGCAGCGAGTCGCCGTCGCAATCCACACGCAACTCAACCAGGCGTTGCGTCTGCCCGGAGGTCTCGCCCTTGCGCCACAGCGCCTTGCGGCTGCGGCTCCAGTAGCAGACCTGGCCGGTCGCCAGCGTTTCCGCCACCGCGTCGCGGTTCATCCAGGCCAGCATCAGCACCTCGCCGGTGTCGTGCTGCTGCGCCACCGCCGCCACGAGGCCCGCGGCGTCGAACCGGATCTGGTCCAGCATCGCCATCAGCCCGGATGCGCCCGCAGCACGGCAAATCCGCGGTCAAGGTCGGCGATCAGGTCGCCCGTGTCTTCTAGCCCGATGTGGAACCGCACCACCGGGCCGTCGTAGTCCCAGGCGCCGGCGGTGCGCACGACGTGGCCCGTGGTCGGCAGCACCAGGCTCTCGAAGCCGCCCCAGCTTGCGCCGATGCCGAACAGCTCCAGGCTGTCGATCATGGCGCAGGTCGCGGCGGTGCTGAACTCCGGCCGGAACACCACGCCGAACAGGCTGCAAGCGCCGGTGAAGTCGCGTTTCCACAGGTCATGGCCAGGCGCGCCGGGCAAGGCGGGGTGCAGCACGGCCGCGACCTCCGGACGGCCGGCGAACCACTCGGCGACCGCGAGGCCGGACCGCATCTGATGCCGAAGCCGCACGCCCATGGTGCGCACGCCGCGGAGCGCGAGCCAGCAGTCGTCGGGGCTGGCGTACTGGCCCAGTGCCAGGGCGGCCATGCGCACCCGCTCCCAATCCTCGTCGCTCGCGGTGGTCACGCTGCCCAGCAGCACGTCGGAATGGCCGACGACATACTTGGTGAGCGCCTGGATCGACACGTCGACGCCGTGCCGGAACGGCTGGAAGAAGTGGATGCCCCAGGTGTTGTCCATCAGCACCTTCGCGCCGCGGGCGTGGGCGACACCCGCCAAGGCGGGCACGTCCTGCACCTCGAAGGTATGGCTGCCGGGGCTTTCGAGATACAGCACGGCAGTGCTGGGGCGCATCAGGGCAGCGATGCCCGGCGCGTCGATGTCGGCGCGGTAGTAGGTCGTCTCGATTCCCAGCCGCGCCAGCATGCTGTCGCAGAAGGTGCGGGTCGGGCCATAGACGCTGTCGGGCACCAGGCAATGGTCGCCGGCTTTGAGGTAGGCCAGCATCGGCGTCGTCACCGCGGCGAGGCCGGAAGAGACGATCTGGCAGCGCGTGCCGCCCTCGATCTCGGCGACGACATCCTCCAGCGCATGGTGCGTAGGGTTGCCCATCACGCCGTAGTTCGGCGCCTGGTCCAGCCGGGTCGCCTGCGCGACCTGCCGCTCGCGGCAACTCGGATACAGCATGGTGGAGCCGCGCAGCAGCGGCGGGTTCACGAAGCCGCGCACCCGGGTGCCGGCGCGCCCGGCATGGGACAGGCGGGTCGCCAGCGCCTGCGGGTGGCTGCGGGGAGCTTGGTCGTCGGGCATCAATCGGTTTCTTTCATGGTGTCAGGGCGCCCGGCCCATTCGGTCCAGGAGCCGTCGTACACGGCCCCCTGCGGCAGCCCGGCGCGCAGCAGCCCGAGGCTCAGGATGGTCGCGGTGATGCCCGAACCGCAGCTCGTGACCACGGAGCGCGCGCCGTCGGCGCCCACGGCGGCGAAGGCGGCGCGCAGGCTGGCCGGGTCAAGCATGGTGCCGTCGGGACGCAGCAGGCCCGCGGAGGGCACGTTGCGGCTGCCGGGGATGTGGCCGCTGGGCAGCCCCGCCCGCG
>CAHJXG010000534.1 GCA_903644035.1 Rhodospirillales bacterium | reverse complement strand
CCTCCCCTCGCCGGCGGCGACCTCACCGACCTGCTGCGCGCCTGCCTGGTGGCGCTCCGCCTGCCGCCGCACGCCGAAACCTACCAGCTGCGGCGGCTGCCGTTCTGGGGCATCGGCGATGCCACCGCCCGGATCACCCAACGGCTGAAGGACTTGCCCGAGGGGGCAGGACTGGACGTGTTCCTGCCGAAGGTCGCCGAGGCCGGCCCCACACGGGCACTGCACTGCCGCGCGGCCATGGCGGGGACCTTCGTGGCGGGATTGGAACTGGCCCGGAGCGGCGCACTCACCCTGCAGCAGGAGCAGTCCTGGCAGCCCATACAGATGCACCGCCAGACCAGCGGCAACGGACCACCCAGCAGCCCCGCCGGACCAATCGGAGGCATAGCGTCGGGTGTCATGTAGACAACGCTAAGGATGAACGTGTCGGAATGGTCCTTATACGGCCATCCTGCCTCGTCCCAGATTGAGCAGGCGGCGCCGGCCGGCGGTCGCGGCGGCGCGACACCTCCAGCGTTTCTGCCCGGCGGCACAGGGTGGAGTGGTACAATACGACCAGATCTAGCCCGAGTAGGCCGATGACGGAGCCGACAAACCCTCCGTCTGGCGTAGGGCCAGGCGGAACACCGCCCGGAAACGACACCTGTGACCTAGCACTACCTGGGCACTTTTGGCTCAAGTGGTGGTTGGAACTGGTGCTTGCAACAGGGACACTGGACGGACGGGGCGAGTGTAGCGAACAGCCTGCCGATGATGGCGCGGCGCACCGCGGGCAGGCTTGGCGATGGTGGCGGTCCCGGGACGTGGGGGTGCATTTTTCCCCGGCCCCGTCCGGGACTGCCCGGCGAGGCGCAAGTGCTGCAGGTAGGCATAGGCGATGCAGGTCATCAGCGCGTGCCGGTGCAGCCCTATCCAGGAGCGGCCCTCGAAATGGCCAAGGCCCAGCTCGCCCTTGAGCTGCTGGTGGGCCTGCTCGCATACCCAGCGTGCCTTGATGGCGGCGGCCAGCGCACGCATCGACGTGCGGCGTGGCAAGTTGCTGAGGTAATACTTGCGCTCGCCGCTTGAGCGCCACTCGCCCACAAGCCACACCTCCTCGCCCGGCAGGTGCCTGTTGTTCGCCCACACCGCGCCGTCCGCAACCCGGATGCGGAGAGCCGCAAACCGGGCGGCAAGCCTGCCCTTGGTGCCTTCTCGCCAGGTCACGCGCCGCCACGGCAGCGCGGCCAGCACGTCCTCCGCGGCGCGCGGCTCCTTGTCCGGCACGGGCTTGCGAGCGCGGCCCGAAGGCGGCACGAGCTGCACGTCCACGCCATAGACCTTCTGGTTGCGCGGGATGCCCACCGCCCACCTCAGCTCCCGCGCGTCCAGGCCATGGCGGAACGCGGCACTCGCGCCGTAGCCCGCGTCGGCCAGCACCGTGCCGAACCGCACGCCAGCGGCCGCCACGCGGTCCAACTCGGACAGCGCGATCTCGCCCTTGCTCCGCGCCGTCGCCTCTGCCTTCGGGACACCTGCCCGGGCGCAGCGGGCCGCGTCCTCCACCCACTCGTCGGGCAGGAACAGGCGCAAGCCCACCGGAACGGGCACCTCGCCCTGCGCGAGCGTCAGCGACACCAGCGCCTGGCAGTTCGCCCGCTTGCCCAGCTGCCCGCAATACTGGCGCGCCACGCCAACCGACAGCATGCCCTTCTTCGGCAAGGCAGTGTCGTCAATGACCAGATACCCGCCCGACCCTCCGACCAGCCGGTCCGCCTCGTGCGCCAGCACCGTCCACAGCGGGCTGTCGTCCCAGGCCGGGCTGGCGACGAAGTGCTGCAACTGGTCATGGCCCGAAAGCCCCAGCCTTGCCGCCATGGGCTGCAAGCTCTTGCGCGCGCCGGGTCCGAGCAGACCGCGCAGATAAAAGGGCGCCCACTCCCGCCGCGTCTTGCGGCCCATCCCCTCCAGAAACGGCTCCAGCCAGCCATCCAGGTCACGCAAACCATCGCGCACGTCCGCAGTACCCCATCCAGTCACGTCCATCAGAACATGGCGACTGGCCTGCAAGCTTGGAAGTGCCCAGGTAATGCTAGGGTCCGGACTCATAACCAGTAGCTGACGGCTGCGGCGAGGCAGATGGCGCTGAGGAAGTGGGCGGCGAGCTTGTCGTAGCGTGTGGCGATGCGCCGGAAATCCTTCAGGCGGCAGAACATGCGCTCGATGGCGTTGCGCCCGCGGTAGAGCACCGGGCTGAAGCAGCTTTTCCACCGCCGGGTGCGCTTGGGTGGGATGTTGGGCACCGCACCCTGGTCCTCGATCTGTCGACGCACGGCGTTGGTGTCGTAGGCCCGATCAGCCATGGCCAAGGTGGACGGTGCAAGGCCGCGCAACAGGGTCTCGGCGGCCCCACAGTCCGCGGCCTGGCCGCCGGTGAGCAGGAACGCCAGCGGGCGCCCTTGGCCATCGCTCAGGGCATGGATCTTGGTGGTGCGTCCGCCGCGGCTGACACCGAGGGCCTGGGCGCGGAAGCCCCCTTTCCACCCGCGGCACAGCGGTGTGCCTTGACGTGGGTGCTGTCCAGCAGGACCTCGGCAGGCAGGCCACCGGCTGTCGCCAGGGTCTCGAACAGCGCCTGCCACACGCCCTTGGCCGACCAGCGCACGAACCGGTTGTAGAGCGTCTTGCGTGGTCCATACTCGGCGGGCACATCGATCCAGCGCCCGCCCGACTGCAAGGCCACGATGATGCCGCTGATCACCCGGCGATCATCGACCCGCGGCACGCCGCGCGGCTTGTTCGGCAGCAACGGAGCCAGCCGTGCCCATTGCGTGTCGCTCAACCAGAACCCCTGCGTCATCACCCTCTCCGTCCAGCAGGACAGGATGAATCACGTCACCTCGCGTCGTCCCAAGAACTTTATGGGTCCGGAACCTAGACCACGCCACGGGACACGACCTCGCTCAACCCGCTCCTGACGAAAACTCACACCGTTGAAGACGGACTACGCCAATTATTGTGCGCAACGCCGCCGCGGCGGGAACTACAGCTACTTAAGACTTGTTCACAAAAACTGGCTTTGTCAAGGAATACAAAAATTTGTTTCCTCTAAGAAAATTTACTGTTCTCTAACCGCGGGCTACAGTATGGATGGGATAATGTCTCAACCAGCAAAACGCAACCCGACGCAGCATATGGTGCCTCATGGCTCTGCCTTCTATTACTGTGAGGAGTCGGATGCATCCTCATGAATACAGCCTTTCAGAGCTTGCAAACGGCTGCTTAGACTCATGTCCAACCCATGGAATCTGGTTTGAAGTCAAGCCGCAGGGGACTGGATACAACTTTCATCTGGTAGGGATCAGCCAAGATGTCTGAAGCCGTTGCGGATATTGAAGGATCGCCGTTCTCGAAGAGTAGAAGAACGAACAGCGATGCTGAACACGCGGTGCGACCACGCCATGCTGCCCTGCCAAGCAGAGTCAAGCAGCCAAGCTCACAACCGGACATGAAACCGTCGTTCATGTCTCCGGAAAAAACAGCAAACGCGCGCCACTCGCCGGAACAACTCTACTCCACCTTGCGGGGCTCCGTGATGGGGGCTGACCCGTCCACAGAAGGCGCCAGTACTCTGGTCATGGCGTTCCTGAGCCAGTTTTACCCAATCTCAGTGGCCTCGTCACATGCATTGAGGCTGATCGAGCACTTCGGGACGATTGCGAGCCTCTTGAAGCGATCAGCAGAGGAACTCGTTCGAGTTGTTCCGCTATCGGACGACGCGATCTTCATGCTTAAGGTCGTGCATCGTATCATAGCAAGCGCCCTACGCGAACCGGTTGAGAACAGACCAATCATTGGTGATCATGCTGCGCTTAATGAATACCTGAAGTTCACGATGATTGATGACGGGATCGAGGCTACTCATGTCCTCTACCTGAATGGAAAAAACATGTTAATAAAGGATGAGAGGCACTCGACCGGAACCGTCGACCAATGTCCGGTCTACCCAAGGGAAATCGTTAAGCGTGCCCTTGAACTGAGTGCTGTGGCTTTGATCGTTGTGCACAACCACCCGACTGGTGACCCGACCCCCTCAGATCTGGATATCGCGATGACCCGTCAGTTGTGGCAAGTTTTGGACCACATGGGCGTGAAGCTCCACGACTCCATTATAATCGGGAAGAATGGTTCTGTATCTTTCCGAGGTTCGAGACTCCTGTAGCTCATGAAGGATATCGAGCGGTGAATTCCGACACATTGCGTCGGTCGCAAGACCCGAGCCGGCAGGACCTTTCCACAGTCGCCGTTGGAATGGACTTGCTCGTCCTGGCACGGCAGATGGCGCTTGAAGGTGCTGGCCTTGCCCATGGGAACAGCGGCGAGGCAAATACATCAAACCGAGACCACAAGGTTGACGGCGACAGCGAAAAGCATGAGCGCGACGGCAACAGCTCGCACTCGGACGACGACACTTCAAGCTCAGCTGTTCGAGGAGCCATTGTTCATGTCGAGAACGGCCAAGTTTCGGCAAATCCTCTGAATATAACCGTAGGATCAGAGATTTCTCCCGCCCACATCGAGGTTGGCCAACACGGTCCGGTCGGATGGGGCACACCTGCATCCCTGAACGGTTTGCTCAACGCGATTTCCGAATTGCCGTCTCAGTGGCTCCCGCGGTTCGGAGATCCGGCTGGCGCTTACAACTCGCAGATCATGCGTCCAACTCATGCTGAGCAGGCTGGACCTCACCTCTTCACTTTCAACGTTGCCGCTACTACCAGCGACTATCACGCAACCGCGTCTTTTCACAACTCGCCGGATAGTGCGCAGCACTCGACGGCGGCCTCATCGTTGCCCCTTGCAGGCATGGGACAAGATGAGAGCGATGCACGACTGCATGCTACACAATTTACCTCCAACTATGCAGTGCCACCAGGCTCAGGAAGCGTCGCATTTCAGGCTGCATCAGACTCGTTCTTGGGAGCAATCAAGAGCGGCAACATGTCCACAAGCGCCGCTCCTTCTCTAATCGAGCCATCGACCAGCCAAAGTTTTGAGGGAAATGTTGTAAATAGCCTGCACAACTCCAGCCAGATCGGGATCCTCCAACAAGTAACCAGTCCGTTTCCGCCGACCGACAACTCACCACGTGTCCCTGATTCCTTTCCGGCCTTAGGTTCTACCCTCGACCTTCTGCCATCCGGATCGGCCAACATTACTGCTACGACTCCTTCAAAATCAATCCTTCCATCCACATCGTCGGTCCCGGCCGACCCGGCGCCGCCAGCCCCGGCATTGCCCGTCTCAGCCGACCCCGGCCATGCGGACCCGGGCGG
>CAHJXG010000533.1 GCA_903644035.1 Rhodospirillales bacterium | reverse complement strand
CGGCGCTTCGTGCAGGGCATGTTTCGCAGCGCGCCGGGCGAGGCGTACTTGGCGCGCCTGACCGACGCCGCGCTGCGCACGCCGCCCGACGTGGCCGCCCGGCTCGCGGGCTATGCGCCGCCGCGCAGCTACTGGCGGGAAGCGGTGTACTCCGTCACCAAGCCCGTCCTCTACGTCGTCCGCCCCCGCTTCGCCGAGCAGGCCGCCAACCTCGCAGCGCAGCATCCGACGGCGGAGACCGCGCTGTTCGCTGCGGCCGGGCACGCCTTGTTCGTGGATGAGCCGGGGCGCTTCGACCGCCTGCTGCAGGACTTCATCACTCGCCGGGTCTGGCCGTGATGGGCCGCACCCGCATGTCGCTGCTGCCGCTGTTCCTGATCTCCGGCGCCGCGGTCGCCTATGAGATCGCGCTGACCCGGTATTTCGCCGTCGCGAAGTGGTCAGAGTACGGCTACTGGGTCATCTCCATCGTGATGGTTGGCTTCGCGCTCAGCGGCGTGACCGTGGCGCTGGCGCGGGACTGGGCGGTGCGCCATGGGGCGGCGCTGCTGACCTGGCTGCCGGTGGCGTTGGTGCTGACCGCCGCGGGCGGGTACCAGGCTACCACGGCGAACCCGTTCAACCCGCTGCAGCTGCAGAACGCGGTGACGTTCCTGCCGCAGCTTGGCTACATCGCGCTGTATTACGCCGTCCTGCTGCCGTTCTTCTTCCTGACGGGCCTGTACATCAGCCTGACCTTCGTGCTCAACGAGGATCGGGTCGCCCGGGTCTATGGCTTCGACCTGACCGGTGCCGGCGCCGGGGCGGCGCTGGTGCTGGCCCTGATGAACGTGCTGCATCCGTTCCAGCTCGTGGCGGCATTGCTGGTGCTGCTGGCGGCCAGCGCCTGGTTTGGCCCGCACCCGGTCCGGGTCGGCCTCGCGGCGCTCGCGGCGCTGGTCGCCAGCGAGGCCGTGCTGCTGCTCGACGCGCGGACGGATTACAACGACTTCAAGGCGATCTACGCCCCGCTGCACGTGCCGGACGCGAGACAGGTGGCCGAAATCCGCTCGCCGCGCGGCCTCTATGCGCTGCTCGACGATTTCACCGAGCGCGTGGACACCGACGTGTCCAACAACGCCGGCATGTTGGGCGTGCCGGGGCCGCCGCAGTCGCTCGGCCTGTATCGCGACGGCAACCGCATCGCGGCGCTTCCAAAGGCCGAGGGCGCCACTGCCGCCTATGCCCCGGCGGCGCTCGATGCCCTGCCATACCGCCTCATGCCCGGCGCGCGCGTCCTGCTCGCCGGCACGGGCGGCGGGTTCCGGGTGCGGCAGGCCCTTGGCCTGGGGGCCGGCCATGTCGACGCGCTGGAACCCGACCCGGTGCTGCTCGACGCCCTTCGTCATGGCCTCGGCCCGTCCCCGGCCCTGGCCGTGGACCCGCGCGTGCGCCTGTCTCCCGACAGCCCGCTCGCGATGGCGCGGACCGGCGGACCCTACGACCTGGTCGATCTCGCCGGAGACTTCCTGGAGGCGGCGGAGGCGAACAGCGCCGCGTATACCGCAGAAGCCGTGGCCGGCTACCTCCGCACCCTCGCACCTGGCGGGCTGGTGTCGATCCCGGTCTCGATCCGGGAGTTCCCGGTCTATGCCGTGCGCGTGCTGGCGACGGTGCGCGACGCGCTGCGCCGGGCGCATGTCGCTGATCCCGCCGCGCATGTCGTGGTGTACCGCTCCGCCTGGAACCTGCGCATCCTGGTCGGCAACGAGCCGTGGACGCCCGAGCGCATCGCCGCCGTGCGCGCCTTCTGCGACGAGCGGTCGTTCGACGTGTCCTACTACCCCGGCATCGACGTGGAGGCCGCCCGTGCCGGCATCTACAACGATCTGCCGGCCGTCAGCTTCGCGAGCGGCGAGGTCACGTCCGGCGCCGGGTCGGAGGACGCGGTGGCGGACGAGGCCGGGCCGGTGCTGCGGGGCGAGCGCAGCGAGTCGCAGGACGCCTTCAACCTGACGCCGATCACCCTCGACCGGCCGTCCTACTACGCCATCCTGCGCCTGACCCAGCTTCCCACGATCCTGAAGCGGCTGGAGATCCTGCCGCAGGCCGAGGTCGGGCAGCTCGTCAACCTCGCGGTGCTGCTGCAGGCCGTCGTGATCGCGCTCCTTGTGCTGGCGGTGCCGCTGCTGGCCCCGCGCGTGGCCGGCGTCCGGTCCGGGCGCCCCTCGATGCTGCGGCCGATCCTGTACTTCGCCTCGCTCGGCCTCGGCTTCCTGTTCATCGAGATCTTCCTGATCGAGAAGGCCAGCCTCTACCTCAACGACCGCACCAGCGCCTTTGCCCTCGTGCTGACCGGGATGCTGGTGTTTTCCGGGGTGGGCAGCCTGCTCGCCGACCGGGTGCGCCATGTCGGCATCGCCCTGTCGGCCGCGGTGGTCGTGGGATGGTGCGCCCTGGCGCTGCTGGGGCTGCAGCCGTTCCTGCTGGCGACCTTGGGGCTGCCGTGGCTGCTGCGGGCGGCGGTCGTCGTCGCCCTGGTGGCGCCGGTGTCGCTGGCGCTCGGCCTGCCGTTCCCGCTCGGCCTGGCCCGTGCCGGCAGCGCCGGGGGCGGGTTCCTGCCCTGGGCCTGGGGCCTGAACGGCGCGTTCTCCGTCGTCGCCACGCCGCTCGCCAACCTCGTCGCGGTGCAGTCTGGCTTCGACAGGGTTCTGCTGATCGGCGCCTTGCTCTATGTCGTGACCTACCTCGCCTATCCCTCCGTCCGAAAGACCGTCCAGTGGCAGCCATCCCCCACCATCTGACCCGCCGCGCCGTGCTGGCGGGCGCCATGGCCGCGCCGTTCGCCGTGAGCGTCCGGGCCGCAATGCCCGGCTGGACGCGCGATGCCTACATGGAGGCCATGCGCAAGTCCGGCCGTCCCACCGACCTGACCGAGGCGCAGTTCCAGGCGATCCAGGCCCGCAAGCCCGCGGCGATGCAGCGGATCGAGACCTATCTGAAGGAGCGCCTCGGCGCCGCCGACCCGGCCGTGCTGCGCGCCTTCCAGGAGGTGCCGCGCGAGTATTTCCACTATCTCTATCCCGAGCACCGCTCGCAGTCGGGCGTCGCCTACGAGGACGACCCGAAGCCCTGGGCGCTCGGCTACGGCTCGGCGCTGTCCGACTATCTCGGCCAGGCCTACATGACCCAGGTCTGCAAGCCGCAGCCCGGCGACACGACGCTGGAGATCGGCACCGGCAGCGGCTTCCAGAGCTCCCTGCTGTCCCGCATCGTCGCGCACAGCTATTCCATCGAGATCATCGAGCCGCTGGGCCAGGCGGTCGGCAAGGTCTTCGCGCCGCTCGGCTACGACAACGTGCAGACCCGGGTTGGCGACGGCTACTTCGGCTGGCCGGAGGTGAAGGGCGGCTTCGACGTGATCATCGTCACCTGCGCCGCGCAGTACGCGCCGCCGGAGCTGTTCAAGCAGCTGAAGCCCG
The DNA here is from genome assembly GCA_903644035.1 of Rhodospirillales bacterium. Lineage (GTDB taxonomy): Bacteria > Pseudomonadota > Alphaproteobacteria > Acetobacterales > Acetobacteraceae > CAHJXG01. The sequence continues at coordinate 1,776 of CAHJXG010000533.1, read as the reverse complement.
GCGGGCGGATGCTGATCCCGATTGGGCAGCCGTTCAAGCGGGGGCAGTTGCTGTATGTCTACACGAAGGACGAGGATGGGAAGGTTCGGTCCCGGAAGGATGTGGGGGTGTTCTTTATCCCGATGACGGGAGCGATGATGAACCGGCCGAAGCCGGGGGGCGGGGCAGGGGACGCGCCTGCGGCGGCGCCGGCTGTTTCTGCGGAGTAGCCCCAACAACCCGCAGCGCCCGGACCTCGCCGCGGCCCGTTCGATTGTTCCACCACTCGTTCACATCGTCCTCGAACCCGGGTGCTGGTTGATCCCCGTATCCCTCAGCCGGTCTTATGCACCAGGCCATCGACCGATCCGCGCCGCCCCTCCACCCTCTGACACAGCCGCACCACCGGCGCGGTCAGCACCGTGCAGACCACGGCCATGGCAACCATCCCGGAGAACACCGGCACCCCGATCAGCCCCGCATCATGCATCGTGGTCAGCACCACGACTTCCATGAGGCCCTTGGTCTGCATCATGGCGCCAAGCGACAGGCTCTCGGCCCAGGAGAAGCCTGCCCGGCGCGCCGGAAGGGCCGTGCCGGCCAGCTTGCCAACGACCGTCGCGCCCACGCTGACCGCGAGAAGCCCGAGGAAGCTCGCGGAGCCTGGCTCGATGACCGCTTTGAGTCCGGTCGCCATGAAGAAGAACGGCAGGAGGACCGTCGCCGTCACCAGTTCAAGGCGGCCGAGCAGGGCAGTCCGGCTCGTCGCCGGCATGACGGCGCCGGCAATGAAGGCCCCGATCAGGTAGCCGGTCCCCAACGCCTCCGACACGCAGGCCGACAGGATCGCGAGGGCGCAGCCGGCGACCAGAAGCGCCTGATCGCCCGCCCCGGCAAGACGGGCGAGCCAGGGCCGGATGACGACAAGCAGCAGCGCGAACCACGCGAGTGCCGTGCCGAGGAGAAGCAGACCTCCGGCGCCGCCGCCAGACCCGGCAACCGCCAGCAGGACGGCCAGCAAGACCCAGAGCGCCGCGTCGTTGAGCGCCGCGAGCGCGAGCGCGGTCTGGCCGATCCGGGCGCCCAGCAGCCCCATCTCCTGCAGGACGGCCGCCAGCACCGGCAGGGCGGTCACGGCGATGCAGATGCCAATGGCCGCGACGAAAGTGCCGCTGTTGCCGAGCGGCCCCAACGCGCCGGGCACGGCGTGCAGCATCCAAGCCCCGGCGCCCAGCCCCAGCAGGAGCGGGGCCGAGACGCTCCCGAACGCGAGGGCGCCGAACATGCGGCCGTCGCGCCGGAGCATGGCCGCATCGAGATGCAGCGCGGTGACGAAGACGTAGAGCAGAACGCCCAGGCTCGACACGCCGTCGAGCGCGGCCAGGACGGGCCGGGTGAACAGCGCGGCGTGCAGCGCCGGGGCGACCTGCCCAAAGCAGGAGGGGCCCAGCATCACGCCAACCAGGATCTGCACCACGGCGAGCGGCGCCACCCGGCGTATCAGTCCCACTCGCCAGATCAGCCAGGGCAGCAGCACGATGACGAACGAGATGGCGAGGAGGTTGGCTTTCGTGGACAAGGTCCGCGGCTCCGGCGTTGGTCTCGATGCTGTTTAGACGAGCAGAGGTGAAACTGAAACGGTCGATTGACCGCTATCCCGCCTCCAACGTCCGCATCCCCGCCCCACGGTCAAACATCCGCAGCAACCCAACCACCGCCCGGCCCCGCACCCCGTCCAACCCCGGGTCCCGATCCAGCAGCACCGCCGCATCCCGGCTCGCCATGTGCAGCAGCCCC
>CAHJXG010000532.1 GCA_903644035.1 Rhodospirillales bacterium | reverse complement strand
CGGGGCGGCCACCCCCTGCCCGCGCGCCGCGCCGCCGGCCAGCGCCGCAGCACCCGCCAGCCCGGTCAACACCTGCCGCCTCGTGCCGAGAATGGTCATGCCGTGTCCTCCCACGCCGCCGCGCTTGCCGCGCTGCTGGTCCGTGCCACAGCATCGAAGATGTCACGTGATTTGACAAGTGGGCAGCCGCGGCGCCCGGGGCCGCTACACCGCGAGGTAGCGCCGCTTCACCGCGTCGTCGGCCCGCAGCTCCTCGATGGGCGCGCGATAGACCACCTGGCCCTTGTCCATGATCGTCGCGTGCGTCGCGATGCCGAGGCAGAAATGCATGTTCTGCTCCGCGAGCAGGATGCTCACCCCGGTGTCGCGCAGCGTGCGGATCAGCGCCCCGATGGCCTGCACGATGATCGGCGCCAGCCCCTCGCTCGGCTCGTCCAGCAGCAGCAGGTCGGGGTTGCCCATCAGCGTGCGCGCGATGGCCAGCATCTGCTGCTCGCCGCCGGAAAGCCGGCCGGCCATCCGCCCCCGCATTCCCGCCAGCAGGGGAAACGCGTCGTAGATGGTGCGCAGCGTCCAGCGCGCGTCGCCCCGCGGGCCGCGCTTGGCGCCGATCAGCAGGTTGTCGTCCACCGTGTGCCCGGGGAACACCTGGCGGTCCTCCGGCACGTAGCCGATCCCGGACCGCGCGATGCGGTAGGGCGGGCGGCCCGACACCACCTCGCCCGCCAGCACCACGCGCCCGCGCCGGGGCGGCACCAGGCCGGCGATGGCCTTGAACGTCGTGCTCTTGCCCGCGCCGTTGCGGCCCAGCAGCGCCATCGTCTGCCCGGCCTCCACGCGCAGGGTCACGCCGAACAGGATCTGGCTCGCGCCGTAGAACACGTCGGCGCCCTCGACCTCGAGCGCGGCGCTCATGCCGGCGCCCGGTGGTCGGTGCCGAGATAGGCGTCGATCACGTCGGGGTTGCGGCGGATCTCCTCCGGCGTGCCCTGCGCCAGCACCGCGCCATATTTCAGCACGTGCACCCGCTGCGCGATCTTGAACACGATGTCCATGTCGTGCTCGATGAACAGCACGGTCATGCCGGTCGCCTGCCACAGATGCTGCACCCGCCCGATCATGCGCCACCGCTCGTCCGGCCCCATCCCCGCCGTCGGCTCGTCCAGCAGCAGCACCTTGGGGTCCATCGCGAGCGCCAGCCCGATGTCGAGCAGCTTCTGGTCCCCGTGCGACAGCTGGTGGGACGGCACCGCCGCCTTGGCGGCGAGGCCCAGGAGGGCCAGCAGCTCGTCCACCCGCGCGTCGAGGTCGCGGAACGGGAACCGGGTCAGCACGCGCCACGACCGCCGCCGCCGCGACGTGACGGCGGCCGACAGCGACTCCCGCACCGTCAGGCTCGGGAACAGCGCCGCGACCTGGAACGCCCGCGCCATGCCGCGCCGCACCACCTCCAGGCTCGACAGGCCCACGATGTCCGCGCCGTCGAACACCACGCGCCCGGAGTCCGGGCGCAGGTGGCTTGAGATCAGGTTGAAGAACGTCGTCTTGCCCGCCCCGTTCGGCCCGATGATCGCGGTCAGCGACCCCGCGGGAAAGTCGATGGACACGTCCCGCGCCGCCTGCACCCCGCCGAACGACTTCGACAGACGCTCGACGCGCAGCATCAGGCCACGCGGTCCTTGACCGGCTCAGGAACGGGCGCGAGCACGGCAGACGCCCGGCGCTGGAACAGCGCGTATGCGAAGTCGGCGACTCCCCGCCGCAGCCCCAGCACGATCAGCAGGATGACCGATCCCAGCACCAGCCCGTGGTATTCCGTGTAGATGGTCACGTAATCGTTCAGCAGCTGCAGCAGCAACGCCCCCACCAGCGGCCCCACGAACAGCTGCGTGCCCCCCAGCATGATCATGAAGATCGCCTCGCCCGAGGTGGTCCAGAAGCCGAACTCCGGGTAGGCGCCGGACACAAACAGCGCGAGCAGGATGCCGCCCACGCTCGCCATGGCGCCCGCGAGCACGAAGACGCCGAGCTTCACGCGCACGACGTTGACGCCGAGGAAGTTGGCGCGCGCCGGGTTGTCCCGCACGAGGCGGAGCGTGTAGCCGAACGGCGACTGCGACACCTGGCGCATCAGCAGCAGGCAGGCCACGAACACGACGGCGCAGAACGCATACAGCACCGGGGCCTGGCCGAGGTCGATGCCGAGGAAGGGGGGCCGCGGGATGCCGCCGCGCAGCCCCTGGTCGCCGCCGGTGAGGCCGACGGAGGTCAGGATGACGCTGTGAAGGAACATCTGGAAGGCCAGCGTGATGAAGGAGAAGTAGATCTCGGTGAGCCGCACGCAGATCGCGCCGACGACGAAGGCGAGCAGCGCCGTGCCCCCCACCCCGGCCAGCATCGCAGCCGGCAGCGACACCTGCCCCGTCTGCATCAGCAGGCCGAACACGTAGGCGCCCGACGCGAAGTAGGCCGCGTGCCCGAACGAGACGAGCCCGGTCAGCCCCACGAGCAGGTTCAGCGACATCGCGAGCAGCCCGTAGGCGATGAAGTAGATCAGGAAGTCCCGCAGCGCCGGCTGCGGGAACAGCGCCGGCACGGCCAGCAGCCCGGCCAGCAGCAGCGCGCCGCACGCGAGGTCGCGCCGCATCAGCCGGTCCGCACGCCGAGCAGACCGCTCGGCCGCACCACCAATACCAGCGCCATCAGCCC
>CAHJXG010000531.1 GCA_903644035.1 Rhodospirillales bacterium | reverse complement strand
CTCCGGCGACGCGGCCACCACCGGCGCCGAGTTCCGCCGCGCGACCTCGGGCGGCCCGGCCGACTACGCCGGCACGGGCTGGGACCGGGTGCAGGAGGAGGCCGGGCTGTTCTGGCCCTGTCCGGACGCCTCGCACCCCGGCACGCCCCGTCTGTTCACCGAACGCTTCGCCCACCCCGACGGGCTGGCCCGCTTCCACCCGGTCGAGCATCGCGGAGTCGCCGAGCCGCCCTGCGCCGAGTACCCGTTGGTGCTGACCACCGGGCGCGTCATGGGCCATTACCAGACCGGCGCCCAGACCCGGCGCGTCCCCGAACTCGCCGCCGCCGAACCCGCGGCGTTTGCCGAGATTCACCCCGACACCGCGCGCCAGCACGGCATCCAGGCCGGCGACGCGGTACGGCTCACGACGCGGCGCGGCGAGGCTCGCATGGTGGCGCGCCTGACGCGGGACATCCGGCGGGACACCGTTTTCATGCCGTTCCATTGGAGCGGCGAGGGCAACGCCAACCACCTGACCATCGCGGCGCTCGATCCGGTGTCGCGCATTCCCGAATACAAGGCCTGCGCCGTCCGCCTGGACCGCGCGGCCACGCTCACAGGAGGAACCGAATGAGAGAAAGCACCCCCCGCATCCTGACGGGGATGCACAGGTTCGACGGTCGCGGCTACGACGCGCCCGTCCCCTTGGACGTGTCCTACAACGTGCCCGGCGACCGCCGCGCGCAGATGATCTACTTCCGCGCCGGCAGCAGCGCGTCCGAGATGGTGGCCGTCGTGCTGACGCGGGACGGCACGCCGATGCGCGTCTTCCCCATCGGCGCCAAGGGCGCCGTGCATATCCCGCTGGTCGTGGTCGAGGACCTGGCGCCCGAGACGCGGCTGGAGCTGCTGGTCGCGGCGCCCTCCGGCACCGGCGGCACGCTGGCGCTCGATGTCGGCCTGGTCGAGATTTAGGGGACAATCATGGATGGCATGACGTTCGGCAGCACCGTCCGCAAGCTAGTGGTGATCGGCAACGGGATGGCCGGCGCGCGCGCCGTGGAGGAGGTGCTGGCCCGCGGCGGCGCGGAGCAGTTCAGCATCACCATGTTCGGCGACGAGCCCTACGGCAACTACAACCGTATCCTGCTGTCCAACATCCTGAGCGGCCAGCAGGATCACAGCGAGATCTACATCAACCCGCTGGACTGGTATAAGGAGAACAGCATCCGCCTGCACAGCGGCGCCCGCGTGACGCACATCGACCGCGCGGCCCGGGTGGTGACGGCCGACAACGGCGTGCAGGAGGAATACGACATCCTGCTGATCGCCACCGGCAGCCGCGCCTTCATCCCACCGATGGAGGGCGTCTGGGCCGAGGGCGGCCGGCTGCGCCCCGGCATCTTCGCGTTCCGCGGCATCGACGACTGCAACGCCATCGTGGCCGAGGCCGCCCGCAGCAAGCGCGCCGCGGTGATCGGCGGCGGCCTGCTGGGGCTGGAGGCGGCGCGCGGCCTGCTCAACCATGGCTGCGAGGTGCACGTCATCCACCTGGGCCAGCATCTGATGGACATGCAGCTCGACACGGCCGGCGGCGCCATGCTGCGCCGCGCGATGGAGGGCATGGGCGTCCAGGTGCACCTGGGCAAGATGACGACCACCGTGCTGCTGGAAGGCGAGAAGGTCGCCGGCCTGCGCTTCAAGGACGGGACCGAGCTGGCCTGCGACATGGTCGTCGTCTCCGCCGGCATCCGTCCGAACGCCGAGATCGGCAGCCGCGCCGGGCTGACGGTGGAGCGGGCCATCGTGGTGGACAACACCATGCGCAGCCCGGACGACCCGCACATCTATGCGGTGGGCGAATGCGTGCAGCATCGGGGCAAGGTGTATGGCCTGGTGGCGCCGCTCTGGGACCAGGCCAAGGTGTTCGCCGACCAGGTGACGGGAGCAAACACCGGGGCCGAGTACCTCGGCAGCAAGCTCGCCACCAAGCTGAAGGTCATGGGCGTCGAGCTGGCCAGCATGGGCATCACCGAGCCGGCCAGCGACGCCGACGAGGTGATCCAGTTCAGTGAACCCAAGCGCGGCACCTACAAGAAGCTGATCGTGCGCGACGGACGGCTGGTGGGCGGCATCCTGATGGGCGACATCAGCAAGGCGGCCTACCTGATGCAGGCCTTCGACCGAGACAGCCGCCTGCCGGACGAGCGGCTGGAGCTGCTGTTCGACCTCGGCGCGCCGCCGCAGAAGGTGACGCTCGACGAGATGCCGGTCGATGCGCAGGTCTGCAACTGCAACGGGGTGAGCAAGGGCGCCATCGGCGCCTGCGTCGCCGACGGCGCGCGCAGCGGCAGCGCCGTGATGAAGGCGACCCGCGCCGGCATGGGCTGCGGCTCCTGCAAGGGGCTGGTGAACGAGCTGGTCGAGTGGTTCTGCGGCGGCGAGGCGGAGGAGGACCCGAGCATCCACTACTACGTGCCCGCCATCCCGCTGGCGAAGCCCGAGCTGGTGGCGAAAATCAGGGAGCAGGGCCTGCGTTCGGTCTCCGCGGTGTTCGCGGCGCTGGCGCCCCAGGGCGAGGACGCGGCCAGCAAGCCGCCGCTTGCGAGCCTGCTCGCCACCATCTGGGCCGGCGAGTACGAGGACGAGCGCGATGCGCGCTTCATCAACGACCGCGTGCACGCCAACATCCAGAAGGACGGCACCTTCTCCGTCGTGCCCGAGATGGCCGGCGGCGTCTGCACGCCCGCCGAGCTGATGCGCATCGCCCAGGTCGCGGTGAAGTATCAGGTGCCGCTGGTGAAGCTCACCGGCGGGCAGCGGATCGACCTGGTGGGCATCGCCAAGGCCGATCTGCCCGGCGTGTGGCAGGACCTCGACATGCCGGCCGGCACCGCCTGGGGCAAGAGCTACCGCACCTGCAAGAGCTGCATCGGCACCGAGTTCTGCCGTTTCGGCCTCGGCGACAGCATGGGGCTGGCGACCAGGATCGAGCGCCGGTTCCGCGGCATCGACAGCCCGGCCAAGATGAAGCTCGCCACCGCCGGCTGCCCGCGCAACTGCTCGGAGGCGATGGTGAAGGACGTGGGGCTGGTCGCCATCGGCGACGACAAGTGGGAGATCTACGTCGGCGGTGCCGCAGGCGCCCACATCCGCAAGGGCGACCTGCTCTGCGTCGTCGAGGGCGAGGACGCGGCCATGCAGATCTCCGGCCGGTTCATGCAGTACTACCGCGAGCATGCGAAGTGGAAGGAGCGCACCTACAGCTTCGTGCCGCGCATCGGCCTGGAGCGCATCCGGGCCATCGTGGTGGACGACGCCGACGGCACGGCGGAGGCGCTGGACCAGGCCATGCTCGCCTCCGTCGAGGCGGCCTACGACCCCTGGAAGGAGGCCGTGAAGCCGCGCACCGCCAACCAGTTCGCCGACGTGGTGCAGGCCGAGATGGTGGGGGGCGGCGATGACTGAGGCGATCCTGAAACACCGCGTCGGCCTGCTGGACGCCGTGCCGCGGGGCGAGGGCCGGGTCTTCGAGGTGGCCGGCCAGCGGCTGGCGGTGTTCCGCACCCACGGCGACCAGGTGTTCGCGACACAGGAGCACTGCCCGCATCTGGGCGGCCCGTTGGCGGACGGGCTGATCGACCGGGGCACGGTCATCTGCCCGCTGCATGACCGCACCTATGACCTGCGCAGCGGCGCCGGGGTGAACACCGAGTGCCAGGTGCGGACCTACCCGGCCTCGGTGGGCGCCGATGGGGCCATCGTCGTGGAGGTCGGGCAGGACTGATCCGCCGGACGCGGACGGCGCGGCGGGGCCTTGACGCTGATCTTGGGATGACGTCCGCTGAAACGCCGGCGGATGGCCGCTTGAGGGCGGGAATGAGCAGGAGTGTCCCAATGACGAACCACATGGGCGGCCAAGGGCCGGGAGGCGTGTCGCGCCGCACCCTGCTGGCCGGAGGCGTCGCGATGGCTGCCTCGGCACGGCCCGCCGCGGCGCAGCGCCCGGCACCGCGCCGGTCCGCCCTGGCCTACATCGGCACCTATACCTCCCATGCCGTCCACGGCGCGGCCGGGCATGGCGAGGGGATCAACCTGGCGCGCCTCGACCTCGCGACCGGCGCGCTGGAGATGATGCAGACCTACCCTGCGCCGAGCCCGTCCTGGATCACGCTCGATCCGCACCGGCGCTTCCTGTATGCCGTGAACGAGGTCGATGACTTCGGCGGTGCCAAGCACGGCTCCGTCACCGCCTACAGCATCGCGCCCGGCAGCGGCGCGCTGACCCAGATCAACGCCGTGAGTTCGCAGGGCGCCGGACCGGCGCAGGCCAGCGTGCATCCGTCCGGCCGGTTCGTGTTCGTCTCCAACTACGGCGGCGGCAACGTCGCGGTGCTGCCGGTGCGGCCGGACGGCGGGCTGGGCGACGCGGTCGATGTGCAGCAGGATGTGGGGCCGCCCGGCGCCGGCCGTCCGGCCGACGGCGCGCCGGGCAACTTCTCCATCAGCGACCATGACGGGCCGCACGCCCACATGATCTCGGCCGACCCGACCGGGCGGTGGGTGCTGGTCGATGACCTCGGCCTCGATCGCACCTTCGTCTGGCGATTCGACCAGCAGACCGGCAAGCTCACGGCCGCCGAGCCAGCGTTCGTCCCGTCCGCCTCCGCCGGCGCCGGACCGCGTCACTTCGGCTGGCACCCGAACGGGCGCGTCTTCTACGACCTGTATGAGGAAGCGTCGCAACTGGCCGTGTATGACTGGGACCCGCAGACCGCGGCGTTGCGGCTGAAGCAGAAGATCTCGATCCTGCCGCCCGGCTATGCCGGCACCAACTACGCGTCGGAACTGGTGATCGCGCCCAGCGGACGCTTCATCTACGCCGTCAACCGGCTGCACAACAGCATCGGCATCCTGGCCATCGCCGCCGACGGGCGCGTGCGCTGGATCGGTGACGAGTGGACGCGCGGCGACTATCCCCGCAACATCGCCCTCGATCCGAGCGGACGCTTCATGGTCGCCTGCAACCAGCGCAGCGACCAGGCCACGGTGTTCCGCGTCGATCCCGCGAGCGGCCGGCTCACCTTCACCAACCGCTATGTTCCCGTGGGCAGCCCGTCGATGATCGCGTTCCTTTAGGGTCGCCGCGGTCAGTCCCTGCGGTCCACGAAGGCCTTGAACGCCGCCGCGTAGTCCGGATGCCAGCGCGAGAGGGCCGGGCGGTTCTCGACGACGTCGCCTGCGGCCCAGAGGATGCGTTTCTCGTCGAGCGGCCGGGGCACGTCGTTGTCCGGGCACAGGATGTAGAAGTCACCGGCCGCGAGGCGGTCCATCATGAAGTCGACCGTCTGCTCCGGCGTCCAGGCGGCGTCCGGCTTCGCGGTCCGCCCGTTTGCGGTGAGCGGCGTGAACACGAAGCCGGGGATCAGCAGATGCGCGGTGACGCGGCAGCCCGGGGTGTTGCGCAACTCATGCTGCAGGGCTTCGGTGAACGTCTTCACCCCGGCCTTGGCGACGTTGTAGGCGGGGTCGCCCGGCGGCGTGGTGATGCCCTGCTTGGAGCCGGTGTTGATGATGAGGCCCGGCCGCCCGCGGGCGATCATGCCGGGCGCGAAGGCCCGGGAGCCGTGGATGATCCCCCAAAGGTTGGTGCCGATCACCCGGTCCCAGGCCTCGGCCGGGCCGAACAGGGCGCTGCCGGGCTGCACGCCAGCGTTGTTCATCAGGATGTCGGCACCGCCGAACCGCTCGCCAACCGCCGCTTCCAGGCGTTGCACATCCTCGGCGCGGCTCACGTCCGTGGGCCAGGCCATGACGGAGGCGGCGCCGTTCGGGGACACGGCGGCCAGCGCCTCCGCTGCTTGAGACAGCCGATCCCCACCCAGGTCGGCGATGCAGACGCACAGCCCCATCGCCGCAAGGCGGTTGGCGGCGGCGAGGCCGATGCCGGATGCGCCGCCGGTGATGACGGCCACGGATTGAGGATCGAAGGCGGACTGAGCCATGACGTCTCCCTTTCAGTTTTCCTGACGTGGCCCACGTGACCCGACAGTCCAGCCAACGTCCTAACATCAACTGCGCGCAACCGCACATTGCGGGGCAACCAAGGCGTGCGTTCGGGGGTGCCCAGGACGTGGATGCAGTTGGCAAAACCTAAATTTCCGGTTGAGTTCATCCCTTGTGGCTCAATCGGTTCGTATGGTAATCGAAGCAGTGTTAACATCCCAGGGATCACCTCCTTGGGCTGGGCGATGTGCGCGCCTCAAACTGAAAGCATACCTGACAAGATGGATGCCCAGGATCTTTCCTCAGCCGAAGCCCGCCTCCTCGTCCTGGAGATGTCAGTTGCGGCGTTGATCGCGCAATTGCCGCAGCAGTCGTTGGAGGAGGTGGCCAGCATGCTCTGCTTCGTCGCCGACACGACCGAGGATGCGGAGGAGTTCACCACCGCGCTCGGCGACCAGCAACTGGGCTATATCCGCCACTGGGCCAGCGAGATGCTCCATCGCGTGATGATCTCGCGCAAAGGGTCGCGCGCGGACACCATGGCCCCAGCACTTTCGCCACAGGATTGATTAGCCAGGCGCCCGTCCCGCTCAGGTCGTCAATTTCAGCTTGATCTTTCATTCCGGTACAGCGATAAAGCGGTGGGCTGATAGCTCAGCGGAATTTAGAGCACGCGCTTGATAAGCGCGAGGTCGGCGGTTCGAATCCTCCTCGGCCCACCAATTCATGAAAACGTCGATACCGGGTCTGTCTGTGCTGGGCGGTCCGGGCTGCCTGATGGATCAGTCTCGGCCCAGTCGTGTTTTGCCCCCTACCCCGCCTTCCGCTGCTCCGCGCACAGCACGACGACGAGGCGCTGCACGCCGACGATCTGCCTGAGGTTGCCCTCAACCAGATGCAGCATCTCAGACGGCATGGCGTCCGCTCTGATCTCGATCAGCATGGACGTGCCCCGGCGCTGCATACGCACCAGGTCGGGGATCAGGTTGCGCCGGGCGAAGGGCACCAGCGCACGAATGGCCAGGCCGGGTTCGGCGTCGGCCAGCAGCTCGAAACGGACGGAGCGGAAGGGTGGATCGTGGGGCAAAGGGAGCATGGGATGACTTTCAGAACGCGAGGTCGCCGTTGAGATCCGAAAAGCTGCGCTGCGTGCCCAACACTTTTTGACACAACCCTTTGCTGCGTCTTGCATGGTGGGCGGCACCGCCAACGTTCCATTCCGGATACGTTTCGGAACGTTAACAGAGTGCCTCGCTCCCCGTCCTGAACCAGAAGGCCGGGATCATCGCCGCAAAAAGAACTGGATCGATGCTGCCACGGCGAGACTCAGGCCGCCAGGTCCCGGCTGCGCAGCAGGGCCGCGGTGCTGGGCGCGCGGCCGCGGAACGCGACGTAGAGCTGCATCGGGTCCTTGGTGTCGCCCGCGTCCAGCAGCCCACGGAGCCGCGTGGCCAGGGCGGGATCGAAGGGGTCGCCGGCCTCCTCGAACGCCTGGAACCCGTCCGCCTCCAGCACCTCTGCCCAGAGATAGGAGTAGTAGCCTGCCGCGTAGCCGCCGCCGGCGAACAGGTGCTGGAAATGCGCCGGGCGGTGCCGGATGCCGATCTCCGGCGGCATGCCGATGCGCGCCAGGAACTCCTGCTCGAAGGCGTCGATGTCCAACGATTGCGGGTCCGGGTGGCTGTGCAGCGCCATGTCGATCAGCGCCGAGGCGGTATACTCCACCGTGCCGAACCCCTGGTTGAACCCGCGCGCCGCCAGCAGGCGGGCGATCAGGGCGTCCGGGATCGGCTCCCCCGTCGCCTGGTGCCGGGCGAAGCGGCGCAGCGTGTCCGGCACCGACAGCCAATGCTCGTATACCTGCGACGGGAACTCCACGAAGTCGCGGCGGACCGAGGTGCCGGACTGCGCGGGGTAGCGCACCCGGCTGAGCAGCCCGTGCAGCGCGTGGCCGAACTCGTGGAACAGCGTCTCCGCGTCGTCGAAGCTGAGCAAGGTCGGCTCGCCGCGGGCGAAGTTGTTGTTGTTGACGATGACCGGGGACACCGGCGCCTCAAAGCTTTCCTGGTCGCGATAGCTGCTCATCCACGCGCCGGACCGCTTGTCCGCCCGGGCGAAGGGGTCCGCCAGGAACAGGCCAACATGGCCGGCGGCGTCGCGCACCTCGTAGGCCCGCACGTCGGGATGGTAGGGGGCCACGTCCGGGCGCAGGGTGAAGCTGAGGCCGAACAGCCGGGACGCGGTGTCGAACGCGGCCTGCTCGATGTTCTCCAGGACGAAGTACGGCTTCAACTCCCCCGCGTCGATCGCGTAGTCGGCGCAGCGCACTTTTTCCGCGTAGTAGCGCCAGTCCCAGGGGG
>CAHJXG010000530.1 GCA_903644035.1 Rhodospirillales bacterium | reverse complement strand
GCGCGTCGTGGCGCATGAGGCTGCTCGCCGGCTGGGCGGTCGGGGCGACGGCGGCGGCGGCCGTGGGTGCCGTCGCGGTGTTCAACGGGTGGGGCCGGGGAGCGGCGCCCATGATGACGGTGCTGCTGGCCGACCGCACCCATACGGCCTGGTCGGCGGCGGTGGATCGCAACGGCGTGCTTCGCCTGGCCGCGGTTCCCGCCGCGAACGGGACGCCCGAGCAGCCGACGCCGAAGGACCGCGTGCTGCAGCTCTGGGCGCTGCCGCCAGGGGCGACCAAACCGACCAGCCTGGGCCTGCTGCCGCACGGGCAGAGCAGCATCACCGTGCCTGCGCCCGCGGTGAAGCCGGTGCCGGGCATGCTGATCGAGATCACCCTTGAGCCGCCCGGCGGCTCGCCCTTCGAGCGTCCGAGCGGGCCGGTGCTGTTCATCGGCCGGCTCAGCCAGCCGGGGCCGGACTCCTGATGTGCGGCGACCGCGGCGCCGTCCGGCATCGTGCGTGCGCCTGAGACGGAGGATCCCGCCCGGGCATGGCGCCGGACGGGACCTTGATGAAGCCTCCTGTGGCTGCCGCTTTCAGGTCGTGAAGAAATCCATCGCCGAGAGATCGGCCGGCCGGTTGACCAGGGTGGCGAAGGCCACGGCGTTGTCCGGTGTCCCGCCGTTCATGTCGAACGACAGGATGCCGGTGCCTTGGTTGTAGATGATCCGCTGCTCTGCCGTGGGGGTGGCGGTCGAGAGGGCGAAGGCGTCCGCGGCCAGCGGCCCGTCCGGCAGCCCCATGAACACCGAGCGGTCCAGCTGGATCGTGTCGTCGGCCGCGCTGAAGTCGAGGACGCTGTCGATGTTGATCGACGCCTGGAGCCGCGTGTCGAAGACGAACGTGTCCTTGCCGCCGCCGCCCAGAAGCATGTTATTGCCGGTGCGGCCATTCAGGGTGTCGTTGCCGGCGCCGCCGACCAGGAAGTCGTTGACGTTGCCGCCCGTGACGGTGTCGTCGCCCATGCCGCCGTTGATGTAGTAGGACCTCCACGCGTTCGACACGTCGAGCGTGTCGCCCTGCAGGGTGCCGAGGCGCACGACCGCGAACTGATCGCCCCGGGCCGTGCCGGACACGAGGTCGCGGACGTCGAAGGTGAGGCCCGACGTCGCGGAGTCGAAGGTGATCCCCTCGTCGTCGAAGCGGCTGACCGGACCCGCCGGGTTGCCGGAGCCGTCCTCAAGCTGGAGGCGCACGGCCAGGCCGCCGTCTTGGTTCGCCATCGTGTTGGAATCGAGGGCGTTGCCGTTGCCGACCTCGGCGCTGGTGAAGGTCAGGCGGACCTGGCCGCCGTGATCCGCGCTGACGCGCACCACGTCGTCGCCGGCGCCCAGGTCCTTTGAGACCGGGCCATCCTTGGAGGCGTTGAAAGACACCCGGTCGCCGCCGTTGCCATAGAAGCCGCCATAGCCAAAGCTCCAGCCGCCGAAGTCATTCCCGCTATAGCCATTGCCCTTATAGGCATAGCTTGAGTTACAGATACCCTGTGTCACGATGTTTGCATCTCCCAGTACGACGAGCCAAAGACACTCGTCGTCGCTATACCGGGCAACACCTCAACTGGATGTAGTCATTTCGATTTATTATCGTTGAACGTTGATCAGGATAGATATACGTCAATTTTGTGAACATCATCAGCAAAATTGTTACTGTTGGTCGCGTCATGAACAGAGCATCTCAAAAATGATTCGAGGATGGCTTTGGCGTCCTGTGGGCTTATTTGCGGAATGCAGCCCCAAGCAAAGGAACGCGAGGAGATTTGCCATCCTGCTTGCGCCTAACTGGCACATTGCTTGCATCGATGCTTGCGAGTTCATCGCAACCCGGCTTGCAACGCCGATCCCGCTGACAAAGAGGTTTCCATGGCTGACGCGTCTCCCAAGCCTGCTTCACGCCGGCAGTTCCTGTATCAGCTCGGCGCCATCGGCGGCGCCGGCGCGGTCCTGGCGGGGCTGGAGGTCCTCGGCATGCCCATGGCGTCGGCGCAGACCGCGCCGCCGGCGCTGACGGGGTCGGGGACGGGCAAGCGCGTCGTCATCCTGGGCGCCGGCGTCGGCGGCCTGACGGCTGCCTATGAATTGTCCAGGCTCGGCTACGACTGCCGCGTCATCGAGGCACGGAGCTTCGCCGGCGGACGGTGCCAGACCGCGCGCGCCGGGTTCTCGCTGACCGAGCTGGGCGGCGAGGCGCAGCACTGCGCGTTCGACGATGGCCAGTACATCAACCACGGCCCGTGGCGCATCCCGTTCAACCACCAATCGACCCTGCACTACACCAAGGAGTTCGGGGTCCCGCTGGAGGTCATGGTCAACGACAACGACGCCTCCTACGTGATGTTCGAGGGCGGTTCCGGCCCGCTCGCGGGCAAGCCGGTGCGCAAGGCGCACGTGGCGGCCGACATGCGCGGGCACACGGCGGAGCTGCTGGCCAAGGCGGTGCGCGGCGGCCAGCTCGACCTGCCGCTGAGCGCCGAGGACCGCGAGATGTTCGTGTCCTACCTGGTGCGCGAGGGCTACCTGTCGTCGAAGGACCTGTCCTATTCCGGCGCCGACGGCCGCGGCTACGACCTGTGGCCCGGCGCGCTGACCGACCCGGGGCCGGGCAAGCTGAGCGCGCCGCTGCCGATGGCCGACGTGCTGCATTCCAAGGCGTGGCGCACGCTGCGCTCGGTCGCCGGCTTCACGCAGCAGCGCACCATGTTCCAGCCGGTGGGCGGCATGGACCGCATCGCGGCAGGCTTCGCGGCCAAGGTCGGGCACATGATCCAGTACGGCACCGTGGTCGAGCGGATCGGCCAGGGTGACGGGGGCGTCGAGGTCGCCTGGGTCGATGCCGCCGGGCAGCGCGGCACGACCAAGGCCGACTACTGCGTATGCACCATCCCGCTCTCGGTGCTGCGGCACATCGACGCGGCGCTGCCGGACGGGATGAAGCAGGCCATGGCCGAGGTCGCCTATCAGCCGGTCGGCAAGATCGGCCTGCAGATGAAGCGGCGCTTCTGGGAGGAGGACCACTACATCTATGGCGGCCACGTCTACACCGACAACGCCGACATCGGCAGCATCTCGCTCCCGTCCTGGAACTGGCAGGGCGCGAAGGGCACGGTGCTGGGCTACTACCAGTTCGACGCGGCGGCGATCAAGGTGAGCGCCATGACGCCCGCCGAGCGGATGGAGTTCGCCACCGCGTTCGGCCAAAGGGTGTTCCCGCAGTACCGGGAGAACGTGGAGGCGGCGTTCTCGGTCGCCTGGCACCGGGTGCAATACAGCATGGGCGGCTGGGCCGAGTGGGACGACGAGGGCCGGCGCACCGCATACCCGGCGCTGTGCGAGCCGGCCGGGCGCATCTACCTCGCGGGCGAGCACCTCAGCTACCTGACGGGCTGGCAGGCCGGCGCCATCGAGTCGGCCTGGCTGCAGATCGCCAAGCTGCATCGCCAAGCCAGTGCGTGACGTGCTGACGCGCCTCGGCATCGGATGCGTCCTGGCCGGCCTCGTGCTGGCCGGACCCGCCCAGGCGACTGACCCGGCGGCCGACCCGGCGGGGGAGGGGCTGTTCATCGCCAACTGCTCGGCCTGCCACCAGCGCAACGGGCAGGGCATCCCGCAGGCCTTCCCCGCCTTGGCCGGCGACGCGCTGGTGCAGGACGACCCGAAGCGGATCGTGGCGGTGCTGCTGAACGGCCGGGGCGGGATGCCGGCGTTCAAGGGGCAGCTCGCCGACGAGCAGATCGCCGCCGTCGCCTCCTACGTCCGCGGCGCCTGGGGCAACCGCGCCGACCCGGTGCCGGCCAGCCTGGTGACGGCGGCGCGCGCCGACGGCGCGGCGTCCAC
>CAHJXG010000529.1 GCA_903644035.1 Rhodospirillales bacterium | reverse complement strand
CCGGCAAACCCCGCCGCCCCCGCCGGTCGACGCCCTGCTGCTGGGCGCGGTCGGGGAGTCGCTCGGCCAGGCGCTGCCGCTGCTCGCGGCCTACGACATCGGGCCGGAGCAGGTCCGCATCCTGGGGCCAGCGTTCTGGGGCCGGGACGCCTCCCGCCTGTCGGCCCTGGCCGGGGCCTGGTATGCCGCCCCGGACCCCAGGCAGCGCGCCCCGTTCGAGCAGTCATACGCCGCGAAGTACAACGCGCCGCCTCGCGACCTCGCGAGCCTCGCGTATGACGCCGCCGGCGTCGCGCGCATCGCGTCCGGCAGCGGGGGCTTCGCGCCCGGCGCGCTGACCCGGCCCGAAGGGTTCACCGGGGCGGATGGATTGCTGGGCTTGCAGCCTGACGGCCAGACACGGCGCGGCCTCGCCATCTTCGAGATCGATCGCGGCGGCTCTCACGTCGTGCAGCCTGCGCCGCAGACCCTGCAAGCACCGGGCGTGTAGCCGGCCACGGGCCGGGCGCCCCCGTGGGCGCGAGCCTCCAGTTCCGGACCGCGGCGCTGGTGGGGGCGGTGCCGCTTGCCGTGCTGCTGGGGCTGGTGGCGTTGGGGCATCTCGGGACGTGGCCGGCCATCGCCGGGGCGTTGATGGTGTCCGCGGGGTCGCTGGCCCTGGCCCGTCTGTGGACGCATGACCTACGCCTCGTGATGTTCGCCCTGCAGCGGGCCGGGTCGAAGCAAGGAGGCGATCCGCCGCCGCCCTTCCTGGCCGCGACAGGCCAGCTCGCCCGCGAGGCGGAGCGGCTGTCGCGGTCGCTCGCGGTGCGGACGGCGCAGGTCGAGGGCCTGCTGCGGGCGGAGCAGGTGATCGTGCAGCGCCTGCCGGACCCGCTCATCGTGCTCGGGCCGGACCGGCGGGTGCAGCGCGCCAACGCGGCCGCCCATGCGGCGTTCGGCAGCGAGATGGCGGCCGTGCTGCGCCACCCCGGCCTTCGCGCCGCCATCGACCGGGCACAGAGCCAGGGTGAGAACCAGGCGGCCGAGCTGAGCCTGCCGGTCCCCGTGGCGCGGGAGGTCTATGCGACCGTCATGGCGCTCGACCCGCCGCTGTCGGACGGCGGGCGCATCGTCGCCGTGCTGTCGGACCGCACCCGGGAGCGCGCGGTGGAGCGGATGCGCGCCGACTTCGTGGCCAACGCCAGCCATGAGCTGCGGACGCCGCTCGCGAGCCTGATCGGCTTCATCGACACCCTGCGCGGCCCGGCGGCGGACGATCCGCCGGCGCAGATCCGTTTTCTCGGCATCATGGCGGAACAGGCGCAGCGGATGAACCGCCTGATCGACGACCTGCTGAGCCTGTCGCGCATCGAGCTGACCGAACACCAGCTGCCGGCCGCGCAGGTCAATCTTGAGGACCTGATCCATCGCCTCGCCGCCGGTTTCGAGCCGCAGGTCTCTGCGCGCCGCATCCGGCTGGATGTGCAGGTCCCGCCGGGCCTGCCGCAGGTGCTGGGGGATGATGACCAGCTGGAGCAGGTGCTGCAGAACCTGCTGGACAACGCGGTGAAGTATGGCCGGGAGGGCGGGGTGGTGACCGTGTCGGCTGGCCGGGTCGCGCCGGGCGGGCGCTGGCCGTGGCGCCCCGGCATCACCTTGTCGGTGGCGGACGACGGCCAGGGCATCGCGCGGGCGCACATCCCGCGGCTGACCGAGCGGTTCTACCGGGCCGACAAGGGGCGGTCCCGCGCCGTGGGCGGCACCGGGCTGGGCCTCGCGATCGTCAAGCACATCATCAACCGCCACCGCGGGCAGATGCTGATCGAGAGCCAGGAGGGCGCGGGCACGACCGTCACGATCTGGCTGCCTCAGGGCGAGGCGGCGGAAACCGGCGCACCAGCCCCAGCATGAGCAGCATGGCCGGCACGGCGGCGAAGATGGTGAGCGCGTAGAACGGCACCCACCCCAAGGCCCCCGCCAGCATCCCTGAGAACCCGCCCACCGTGCGCAGCCCCACCGCGGCGAGCGAGGACAGCAGCGCGTATTGCGTGGCGGTGAACGCGCTGGAGCACAGGGCGGACAGATAGGTGAGGAACGCCGCGTCCGCCATCGCCTCGGCAAAGTTCTCCAGCATGACTTTGGCCAGCAGGATGCGGGTGTCCCCGCCCGAGACAGCCAGCGCGAAATACAGCGCCATCGAGGCCATCTGCACGAAGCCGGTCAGCACCAGCGCCCGCCCGGTGCCGATGCGCACCACGAGCCAGCCGCCGACCGCGGCGCCCAGCAGGCTCGCCGCCAGTCCCGGCACGCCGGTCGCGAGCGCGACCTGGGCGCGGTCGAATCCCATGTCGCGGTAGAACGGCGGGGCCATGGTATGGGCCAGCGCCTCGCCAAGCTTGAACAGCATGACGAAGGCAAGGATCTGTCCGGCCCCTGGCCGCTGCCAGAAGTCGCGGAACGGCTCGATCACCGCAGCCTGGAGCCGGCCGCCCAGGCTGCGCACGCCGTCCTGGACAGCCCGGAGCGGCGGCTCGGCGGCGGCAAGCGTCACGACCACCCCGGCCCCGATCAGGCCCGCCATCGCGCATAATGCAAGGCGCCAGCCGATGAGGTCAGCCAAGCCGATTGCGCCGGCGCCCGAGATCAGCAGGGCCAGGCGGTATCCCCAGATGTAGGCTGCGAGGGCCACGCCCTGGACCCGCTCCGGAAAGGTTTCGATCCGCCAGGCATCCACGACGATGTCCTGGCTGGCGGACAGGAACGCGACCGCGACGGCGGCGGACACCAGCAGGACCGGAGCTTGGCGCGGATCGGCGAACGCGAGCGCCAGGCAGGATGCCGTGAGCAGGGGCTGGATGGCCAGGAGCCAGCCGCGCCGGCGGCCGAACCGGGCCAGCCCGGCAGGCGGGCGCATCTGGTCGAGCAAAGGCGACCAAAGGAATTTCAGGGAGTAGGCCAACCCGATGTTGGCGGTCAGCCCGATGGCGGCAAGCGAGGTGCCGCCCTCCGTCAGCCACTGACGGAGGGTGAAGCCCGATAACGGCAGAGGCAGGCCAGCGGCAAATCCGTAAGCGCCCATGATCCAAAACGAGCGGTCACGGAGGGGCCGAAACTCAGGCATCGCGACGTCCGGTCAGGGCTGGCCCAAGCCTATGCAGGCACGACAACCGCCCGGCCGGCGCGAGGCCGCCGGGCGGGACGGCAATCCGTCAACGGGACGGGGCGTTCGACCCGTTCAGGCCCGCGGCGGAGCCGGCGTCCGTGGCTGCAGGCTGCACCGCGCGGCGCGCACGGTGACGGACACGCTGGGTGTGGCGGCGCGGCGCCGAGGCGCGGGTGGTGCAGGCGCTGGGGCCGACCCGG
>CAHJXG010000528.1 GCA_903644035.1 Rhodospirillales bacterium | reverse complement strand
GCGCAGGCTCCCCGGCGCGGTCTGCCGGGGCTGCGAGGGGCGGCTCCGCGGCGGGCAGGGCGATGTTGGACAGGGCCGGCGCGTCCTGGACCGGCGCGTTCTGAACCCGCGCGTCCTGGGCCGGCACGGCCAGCATGGGCGCGGCGGGCAGGTGACGCCACCATATCAGCCCCACGATCGGGATGATCAGGGCGGCAAGGCCCAGCCTGGCCAGCGACGAGGAGCCGTCCCGGCTGGACATGGCCGGCATGGGGCGCAGCTCCGGCATGGCCGAGATCGGGTCGAACAGGCCGTGTCCCGCCGGCTCCGGCAGTTCCATCACGTGCATGGCGCCGCGGAGCGGGGCCAGATCGTCGCCCGCCAGGACCGCCGCCAGGCCGGGCTGCCCGGCCAGCACGACGCAGAGCTTCGTCGGGCTGGACTGGCACGCAAGCTGGATGTAGCGCGCGGCGGAGGGCAGTAGGCCATGCGCCTCGGCGACCAGCAGGGCCACGCGGCCATAGCCCTGGCCGGGTTCGGTCAACGCGATGAACCCGGCCTTCAGGTCGCCGTCGGTCAGGGCGCCGGGGTCGCGGCCGGTCAGCTGCGCGATGAGGCCGCGCAGCGCCAGGCCACCCGACGCGGGAGCCTGGACCCGGACGCATCGCATGTGGCGCTGGGACAGCTCATGCGCCGTGTGGTCCAGCAGCGCAGCCATGCTGCCGGCCGTGCGGCTGATGACGGTCACGCGCCCATACCGGTCCGCCACCTCCGCCAGCCCGGCGGCAGCACGCACCTGACCAGGATTGGCAAGCGGGTAGTTCATGTCGGAGGCGAGACACCATTGATATGAATGAGGGTCAGCAAGCAGCCAGGCAGACACCCTTATGGCAGAATAAGGGCAACGGTGCGGCGCTCAAGTGACCAGCGGTTCTCAGAAGATGACAATACCGTGCAGATTGTATTGTTCTCTACACTATACTGCTGTCTCTTCTGAACTTGACCGCAATGGTGGGTACACTGCCCGCCGCGGCACCGAGGCGCCGGAAGGTGCGGCCGGCGTCAGCCCTGCTCCCGCGCCCGACGCGTCTCATAGGCTTTGAGGTGCACGAACGCGATGCGCAGCAGCCGCGCGTCAGCCGCCGCGCCGCGGGCGATGAGGTCGCCCACGATGTGGTCCGCCTCGATCCGGCCGCCGCGCTCGATGTCGCGCAGCATGGAGGCGGTGACGTTGAGGCCCGCCTGCCCCAGCATTCCACGCATCCGCTCGGCAAAGGCCGGACGCGGCGCGTGGCCCTGCCCGGCGGCGATGCCGGCGGCCTCGTCGAACAGCCCCTGGGCGATCTCCGTCCCGCCCGCCGCCACGACATCGCCCACCGCGGCGCGCATCAGCGAGCTGAGGCAGGCGAGCGAGGCCAGGAACACCCATTTCTCCCACATGTCCTGCATGATGGTCCCGCTCGCCCGCCCGCCGCATCCGGCCAGCGCCGCGCCCAGGGCCTCGCTCCGCGGCGTCATGCGGCCGTCGCGTTCCCCGAGCGAGAGGGCCTGCATGTCGCTGAGGTGGCGGACGGCGCCGTCCGGCTCCAGGGTCGCTGCGATCTGGCATTGGCCGCCCAGCACCGCCTCGTCGCCGAACCGGGCGGCCAGGACGTCCAGGTGCCTCATGCCGTTCAGCAAGGGCAGGATCGCGGTGCCCGGCCCGACCGCCGGGGCGAAGGAGGCGATGGCGTCGTCGAGGTCATAGGCCTTGCAGCTCAGCACCACGGCGTCGTACGGGCCGCCCAAGGCGCCGGCCGCTACGGTTTGCACCGGGCGGGTGATGTCGCCCCGTGGGCTGCGGACCACCAGGCCGTCCGCCGAGAGCTGCGCGGCCCGGCGCGGCCGGACCAGGAACGTCACATCCTCGCCCGCCTCCGCCATCCGGCCGCCGAAATAGCCGCCGATTGCGCCGGCCCCGACCACGAGTATCTGCATGGTGATCCCCTCCCTGCCCGGCTTCGCTCTACACGTCGCAACGCGGGGGACGGATCGTGCCTGTGCGGCGTCCAAACGGCAACTGCCAGCAACCCGGAGGCGCCCGATGTCCGTTTCCACCCAAATTGCACTCGCTGAAATCTGGCACGCCCTCGGCGGCGGATCGGAGTGGCCGGAACGTTTGGCCGTCAAGGGCGACGGAAGCCTACCGTCAGCATTCGCTGTCAGTGACCTGGCTGCCGCCTCGGTCGGCGCCGCGTGCCTGGCAGTGGCGGAGCTGGTCCACACGCGCCGAGGCACGCCGCCGCAGGTGGCGGTGGACCGGCGGCTGGCGTCGTTCTGGTTCGGCAGTTCCATCCGCCCGCAAGGCTGGACGCTGCCGCCAGCTTGGGACGCGGTGGCCGGCGACTACCGGGCCGTGGATGGCTGGATCAAGCTGCACACCAACGCCCCACACCACCGGGTGGCGGCCCTCGACGTGCTGGGCGTGCCGGCGGAGCGAGAGCGGGTCAGCTAGGCCACCGCCGCCTGGGCCGCGGACGCGCTGGAAGCCGCGATCCTGGGGCGCGGCGGCTGCGCGGCGGCGATG
>CAHJXG010000527.1 GCA_903644035.1 Rhodospirillales bacterium | reverse complement strand
GAGGCGCACCAGGTCGCCGGGGCGGAACACGAAGCCCTCGAACGACCAGAGGGGGTCGTCCTCGCTGGCCATGCTCTGCAGGGCCCAGCCTTCGTCCAGGCGGATCAACTCGGAATGCTTGTCGTCCATGCCGGGCCGCTGGTGGATGGCAAGCCAGGGGATGGGGTCGTTCGCATAGGCGGACGGGTCGATTTGGCCTTGCTGATTGAGGACGAGCCGTACGACGAGCCGGTCGTTGATGTCGCCATCGGGACGTCCGGGTCCCTTGGCCAGCAGCATGGTCAGCTTTGCCATCACCTCGCCTTGAATGCATGGACGGGAGCCGACGTGCATGACTGCCCTGTGTGCCGGTGAGCCTAAAGGATACAGTATAGCGCAAAACGTCCCGCATTGCACCCCATGGCGCCGGGGCGCGAGGGATGGTCCCGTGGGTGTGTGCTCCCTGCTACGCCCGCGTACCGCCGCGCCGGCGGACGCCTGGCCCGGACTGAATCGCGACTAGATCGCGACCCGGACGCCCAGCTCGACGACTCGGTCGCTGGGGATTCGGAAGAACTCGGTGGCCGGCACGGCGTTGCGCGCCATGAACAGGAACAGGAACAGCCGCCAGGCCGGCAGCTTCGGCACCATGGCGCGCACCAGGACCTCGCGGCCCAGGAAGAAGCTGGCCTGCATGGGGTTGTAGGCCACGCCGTGCGCGGCAAGGTCCTCAAGCGCCCGGGGGATGTTGGGGCTTTCCATGAAGCCGTAGCGCAGCACGACCCGGTGGACGTTGGGCGCCAGTTCCGAGACCTCGACCCGCTCGTCGGACGGCGCTTGCGGCGTGTCCATGTTCTGCACGGTGACGAACAGAACGCGCTCGTGCAGGACCTTGTTGTGCTTGAGGTTGTGCAGCAGCGCGGCCGGCACGTAGTCGGGGTTGCCGGTCAGGAACACCGCCATGCCCGGCACCCGGATCGTGCGGGACTGCGGCAGCCGCGCCAGGAACGAGGCGAGCGGCAGGCTGTCCTGCTTCCAGCGCGCCAGCATCAGCTCGCGCCCGCGGTTCCAGGAGGTCATCATCGCCATCAGCCCGACGCCGAGCAGCAAAGGGACCCAGCCGCCCTCCGGGATCTTCAGCGCGTTGGCCGCGAAGAACACGAGATCGACCGCGAAGAAGAAGCCGAACACCCCGGCGGCGAGGACGCGCGGCCAGCCGAACTGCCGGCGGAACGCCACCATCGCCAGCACGCAGGTGCACAGGAACGTGCCGGTGACGGCGATGCCGTAGGCGGAGGCCAAAGCGTCGCTGCTGCGGAAGGCGAGGACCAGGATCAGCACGCCGATCAGCAGCGCCGTGTTGACCTGGGGCACGTAGATCTGCCCCTCCTCCGAGGAACTCGTGTGCAGGACCGCCATGCGCGGAAGGAACGCCATCTGCATGCATTGCCGGGCGACGGAGAACGCGCCGGAGATCAGCGCCTGGCTCGCGATGACCGTCGCGGCGGTGGCGAGCGCCACGAGCGGCAGGCGGAGGCTTTCCGGCGCCATCAGGTAGAACGGGTTCTCCAGCGCGGACGGGTCGGCCATCACCAGGGCGCCCTGGCCGAAGTAGTTGATCACGAGGCAGGGCAGCACGAAGAACACCCAGGCGAGCCGGATCGGCTGCGCGCCGAAATGCCCCATGTCGGCATACAGCGCCTCCGCCCCGGTCACCGCCAGCACGACGGAGCCGAGGGTGACGAAGGCGAGCCAGCCATGGTCGAGGCAGACGGCGACGGCATAATGCGGCGACACCGCCATGAGCACGCCGGGGTTGCGAGCGATCTGGAACAGGCCCATGGCCGCGAGGATGACGAACCAGACCGCCATCACCGGGCCGAACGCCCGGCCGATGCTGGCGGTGCCGCGCACCTGCACCGCGAACAGCGCCACGATGATCACGATCGACAAGGGCAGAACGAGGCTCTTGAAGGCGGGCGACACCACTTGCAGCCCCTCGACCGCCGACAGGACCGAGATGGCGGGAGTGATCGCCCCGTCGCCGAAGAACAGGCAGGCGCCGCCCACCCCGACCAAGCCCAGGACCGCCCGCATCACGGTGCTGGCCGTCCCGCGCTGCGCCAGGGCCATGAGCGCCAGGATGCCGCCCTCGCCGTGGTTGTCGGCGCGCATGACCAGGAAGACGTACTTCACCGTGACGATCAGGACCAGCGCCCAGAAGATCAGCGACAGGACGCCGAGGATCTCGACCCGGGTGGTGCCGACGCCGCTGAAGTGGATCAGGCTCGCCTTGAGCGCGTAGAGCGGGCTGGTGCCGATGTCGCCATAGACGACGCCCAGCACGGCGAGCAGCGCGGCGGCGCGCAGCGGCCGGGGCGCGACGCTGGGGAGGGTTTCGACGGCCAGGCTCACAGGCCGGGTCCGGAGAGCGTGCCTGCGACGCGGCGCTGCAAGATCATTCGACACCCATCAATCGCAAAATCAGCGCCGGGAGGACGCCGCGGCGCTGATGCGGCAGGGAAGATGGCATAGGCCCGCAGGCCTGCAAAGGGCAAGCCGGCCCGGACCGTGGCGCACGCGCGATGCGGACAGGCGGCGTTGCCGCCGAAGCGACCGGTGAGGCCGGGCGCGGCCATCCATCCGGTGTCCCCGAGTCCGCCTACGGCCCGTCCGTCCCCGGCGGCGCGGGCCGGGCGCCGAAGATGGCGCTGCCGACCCGGACGTGGGTGGCGCCATGGGCGATCGCGCATTCGAAGTCGCCGGACATTCCCATGGAGACGACAGGCAGCCCGTGCTGCGCGGCGCAGGCGGCGAGCCAGGCGAAGTGCGGCGAGGGATCGCCCTCCGCGGGCGGGATGCACATCAGCCCCATGAGCGCGTCGCCGAAGCGGGCGCGGCAGTCCCGGATGAAGGCGTCCGCCTCGGCCCGGGGCACGCCGGCCTTTTGCGGCTCGTCGCCGACGTTCACCTGGACCAGCAGCCGGGGCAGGCGGCCCTGCTTGTCGGCGGCGTCGGCCAGGGCCTCGGCGAGTCGGGGGCGGTCCAGGCTCTCGATCACGTCCGCCACGCGCACCGCGTCGCGGGCCTTGTTGGTCTGCAGGCCGCCGATCAGGTGCACGGCGAGCGTGGGCACGCTGGCGCGCAGGCCCGGGAACTTGGCCGCCGCCTCCTGCACGCGGTTCTCGCCGAAGACGGTCTGCCCGGCATCGATCGCATGTTGCACCGCCTCCGCGGGGTGCGTCTTGGAGACCGCGACCAGCGTCACGGCGCCCGGCCCGCGCCCGGCCCGCGCCGCCGCCTCGGCGATGCGGGCCTGGATCAGGCGCAGGCGCCCAGTCACACTGGGTTGCAC
>CAHJXG010000526.1 GCA_903644035.1 Rhodospirillales bacterium | reverse complement strand
GACCAGCAGCCCGCCGGCCATCGCCCCCGCGACGGCCGCGGTGGCGACGGTTCCCCCGGTGGGGACGCGCCGGGCGAGCGCCACCCCGCCGCCGAGCGCGATGGCCAGCATCAAGGCGTGCCCGATGTCCAGCACGCCCACCACCAGGGCCTTGCTGCTGAACTGGCCGAACAGCCCGACCAGCACGGTGAAGGCGCAGCAGGCGGCGATGGACAGCGCGGCGGTGCCTGCGGCGCGCAGCCCGGCCAGGAGAGGGACGACGCCGGAAGCGACGCTGCTGACCGGCGGCGCGTCGGCGAGGCCGCTCGCCACCGGGTCAGGCCCGCGCCGTGGACAGCCGCTCGCCCAAGAGGCCGCGCGGGCGGAAGATCAGCACCATGACGAGCATGGTGTAGGCGATGGCGTCGCGAAGCTGGTAGGGCGAGCTGACGCCCAGGCCCTCCAGGAACGCCGCCGGCCCCAGGCTTTCCACCAGACCCAGCGCGTAGCCGCCGAGCATGGCGCCCGGGATGTTGCCGATGCCGCCCAGGACCGCGGCGCCGAACCCCTTCACGCCCAGGAAGAAGCCCATGAAGAACGAGATCTGCTTGAACACCAGCCCGTAAAGCAGCCCGGCGATGCCGGCGAGCGCGCCGCCGAGCGCGAAGGTGAACACGATGACGCGGTCCACGTTGATGCCCATGAGCGTCGCGGCGTCCCGGTCCTCCGCCACCGCGCGCATGGCGGTGCCGATGCGGGTCCGCATGACGATGAGGGTCAGCACCACCATCGTGAGCACGGCGGCGGCCACCACCACGACCTGCACCCGCGGCACGGAGAACCCGGCGAACGCAACGATCCCGTCCACCGCCGGCATGGAGGGGAACGCCTTGTTCTGCGCCCCGAACATGCCGCGCGCCGAGTACTCCAGCACGAAGGATAGCCCCAGCGTGCTGATCAGGGGGGCCAGCGACCGGCCGCGGCGGAACGGGCGGTAGGCGATGCGCTCCGCCAGCACGGCGACGCCGGCGGAGACGGCGATGCAGACGACGGTCGCGATGAGGAAGCTGAGCGCCGGGTCAGGCCCGAGGATGCCGGCGCGGTTGCAGGCCAGCAGCGAGAAGCAGGCGGCGTAGGCGCCGAACATGAACACGTCGCCATGGGCGAAGTTCACCATGCGCAGGATGCCGTACACCATGGTGTAGCCGAGCGCGATCAGGGCATAGATCGCCCCGATGGTCAGCCCGAAGGCGAGGAAGGAGAACCACTCCGCCCGGCTGTAGCGCGGGTGCAGCAGCCCGGCGACGAAGCCCGTCCCCACCACCGCCACGACCGCGATGCGCAGCGCCAGCAGGAACCAATCCACGAAGGTCGCGCGCCGCAGCCAGTCCTGGACCATGGTGCCGCCGCCGCGCTACGGGAACACCTTCTTGGGATTGGCGCCGAGCTTGAAGGTGCTGGGGTCGCCGCTCGCATACTCGAACACGGCGAAGTGGGAGGAGCCGCAGTCGCCGTTCTTGTCGCAGGTCAGCTTGCCGGTGATGCCGTCGAGGTCCGCGGTCTGCATCAGCGCGTCGCGCAGCGCCTTGCGGCCGATATAGGTGTCGCCGCCGGCGTCGGTCTTGGCCACCTTCTCGATGGCGGTCATCATCGCGAGCGCCGCGTCGTAGCCGTTGCCGTGGAAGCCGCCGATGGGGTCCTCGCCGAACTTCTCCTTGTACTTCGCCAGGAAGTCGCCGTAGCGCGCGCCCATCAGCTTCGGGTCGTTGTCCACGCCGGTCAGGCGGTAGCCGACCGCGCCGTCCCCGGCCGCGTCGAGGAACGCGGGCGCCAGCACGGCGTCCGTGCCGAGCACGGGGGTGCTGGCGAGCGTCGGCACCTCCTTCGCCTGCCGCACGAGGTAGGCGGACGCGCCCACGAAGATCGGCGCGAACAGCAGCTCGGGCTTGGTGGTGCCGATCCGGGTCAGCACGGGGCGCAGGTCGGTGTCGGAGGGGGAGATCGCCTCCGCCGCGACGATGGTGCCGCCGGCGGCCTTGAACTGCCGGGCGAAGGCGTTGACCAGCTCCTCGGCATACAGGCTGCCGTCATGCATCGTCGCGACCTTGGTCGCGCGGACGCTTTGCGCGTACTTGACCGCGGCGCCGGCGCCGTTGATGTCGTTGTAGACGAACCGCACGATGCCCTGGAGGCCCACCGGCCGGTCGGGCGCGGTCAGCGCGGGCGCGGTGGCGCTGGTCACCGCCTGCGGCATCCCGGCGTTCCACAGGATGGGCGCGCCGCCGCGCGACTCTGAGGAACAGGCCGTGCCGAGCACGCCCACGATCTGCCTGTTGGAGGCGAGGCGGGTGGCGCCGGTCTGGCCGCCCTCCACGCTGCACTGCCCGTCCTCCGGGAGGTACCTGATGGGGTGGCCGACCAGCGTGTTCTTGTGGTCGTCGAACGCGATCTCCGCCCCGCGCGACGCATCGACGCCGAGCGAGAGGTCAGGCCCGGACAGCACCAGCAGCGCGCCGATCAGGATGGGCTGGCCCTTGGCGATCTTCACCACGCCCACGTCGTCCGTCACCGGCCCCAGCGTTTCCGCCCTTACGGCGCCGGACAGCATGGTGGCGGCCAGGCAGGCCGCGGCGAACCCGCGCAGGACGGCGCGTCGAGCATCAATCGTCATGGTGCGGCAACTCCCGGTGGGAACCCGGAGCGGGTTCGGTTCACGAAACTCTGCAAAGCCTGTGCCAGGCGGCCCTAGTCCTCCGCCAGGGTCTCCCGCAGCGTGCGGCCCCTGTACTCCGTGCGGAACCGGCCGCGGCGCTGCAGCTCCGGCACGAGCAGGTCCACGATGGCAAGGAGGTCGCCCGGCAGCGAGACGATGTGCCCCAGCATGAAGCCGCCGCGGCTGCCGGTCGCCTCGAACACCTCCTCCAGTCGGTCGGCGAGCTGGGCGGGGGTGCCGGCGATGGTGGTGTCCCAGGCGGTGGCGTTGCGCAGGCCGTGGTGGAAGAACTCGTCCCGGGTGATCTCGGTGTCGGGCCCAAGCTGCAGCGACAATCCATGCACGAAGCCGACCGGGGAGGCGTTGGCGGCCACGATCTCCGCATGAAGCTGCCGCAGGGTGAAGCGGGCGGGCAGGGTCGAGAAGTCATAGGCGGCGTTGTACGAAAGATAGGCTCCGACCGCCTCCGCCGGCACGGTGGTGAGCAGGCGGTCGCGTTGCGCCTGCGCCTCCCGCTCCGTTTCCGCCACCACGATGGGCGTCTGCCACAGGATGCCGACCGCGGACGGGTCGCGGCCCTGCGCGACCAGGGCGTCGTCCAGCGCGGCGCGCTGCTTCACCTGAAGTGCCTGCGGCATGTCCGCGCCGAACACGTGGTCCGCGACGTAGGCGGAGGCGCGCACCCCGCGCGGCGAGCCGCCGGCCTGGATCAGCACCGGGCGGCCCTGGGGCGAGGGCGGCGTGTTGAGCGGTCCCTCCACCTTGAAGAAGCGGCCATGGTGCGACACGCCGTGCACCTTGGCCGGGTCGCCGACGCGCCCGGTGGCGTGGTCCCACAGCATGGTGTCCGGCTCCGCGCTGTCCCACAGCTTGCGGCAGACGTCGACGAACTCCTCCATCCGGTCGTAGCGGCTGCCGTGCTCCATCAGCTCGTCGAAGCCGAAGTTCGCCGCGTCGGCCGGGCGGGTGGAGGTGACGAGGTTCATCGCGATCCGCCCGCCGGTCACGTGGTCGAGCGAGTTCATCAGCCGCGCCGTGTAGTAGGGGTGCATGAAGGTGGAGGAGTAGGTCAGCCCGTAGCCGATGTGCCGCGTCACCCGCGACATGGCGACCATGATCGGATTGAGGTCCTGGCGCGGCCAGTTCATGCCCCACTCGATGGCGGCGTCGCGGGAGCCGCGCCAGGTGTCGGGCACCCCGGTCCCGTCGCCCGAGAAGATCATGTCGAGGCAGCCGCGCTCGGCGATGCGGGCCACGTCCTCGTACATCGCGACGTCGGGGAACGTGCGGCCCGGCCAGGCGCCCGGCAGGCGCCACCGCCCGCCCATGTGGGTGTAGGAGAAGTCGAAGCCCAGGTGCATGCGCGGCTTCATGACCGCAGGTTCTCGCGCAGCGTCCGGCCCGTGTACTCCGTTCGGAACACGCCGCGCTTCTGCAGCAGCGGGACCACGGCGCGGCTGAACTGCTCGAACATGCCGGGGAAGGTGGTGGGCGTGAGCACGAAGCCGTCGCAGGCCCGGTCCTCGAACAGGTCCGTCAGCTGGTCGGCGATCATCTCCGGCGTGCCCACCAGCTGCGGGCAGAGCTCGCTGGTGGCGAAGCGCCGCGCCGCCTCCCCCAGGGTGAGGCCCTCGGCTTTGGTCCCCTGCAGGATCACGTCGAACGACCCGCGCGAGCCTTCCTCGATGGCGATGTCGGCGAGCGGCTGGTCGGGATCGAAGCGCGCCAGGTCGATTCCGATATGGCCGGACATCGTGGCGAGGCCGAGCTGCGTGTCCACCAGGCTGTTGACGTGGTCGGCGCGCTCCCGCGCGATGGATTCGGTCTCGCCGATCACCACGTCGATGGAGGGCAGGACCACGCACTCCTCTGGCGCGCGCCCGCGCGCGGCCATGCGGGCCTTGAAGTCGTTGTAGAACGCCTGCATGTCGGCCTTCTGGTGCTGCAGCGTGAAGATCACCTCGCCCCAGCGCGCGCCGAAGTCCCGCCCGCGGTCGGAGCTGCCGGCCTGCATGATCACGGGCCGGCCCTGCGGGCTGCGCGGCGTGGTGAGCGGGCCGCGGCTGCGGACCCACTTGCCGGCATAGTCGGCGTAATGGATCTTGGCCGGGTCGGCGAAGGCGCCGGAGGCCTTGTCGAACAGCAGCGCGCCCTCCTCCCAGCTGTCCCACAGCGCGCCGCAGGCTTCGAGCACCTCGTCGGCCCGGTCGTAGCGCTGGGACCGGCCCGGCATCTCCTCCATGCCGAAGTTGCGCGCCTCCAGCGTGCTGGTGGAGGCGACCACGTTCCAGGCGGCGCGCCCGTCGCTCAGGTGGTCGAGGCTGCCCAGCATCCGGGCGATCTGGTAGGGATGGTTGAAGGTGGAGGAGTAGGTGAGACCCAGCCCGATGCGCTCCGTCACCCGCGCCATCATCGGCAGCACGACGGCGGGGTCCAGCAGGCAGACCTGGCCGCCGCGCCCCGCCATCGTGTCGAACTTGCCGTCATACAGGTCATAGATGCCGAGAATATCGGCAAAGAACAGCCCGTCGAACCGGCCGGCCTCCAGCACGCGGGCGATGTGCTCGTAGCGGTTGGGGCTGAGCAGGTCGTCCACCGCCGACTCCGGGTGCCGCCACGCGCCGTGGTGGTGGCAGGTGGGTCCCGTCA
Source organism: Rhodospirillales bacterium (assembly GCA_903644035.1). GTDB lineage: Bacteria > Pseudomonadota > Alphaproteobacteria > Acetobacterales > Acetobacteraceae > CAHJXG01. The sequence continues at coordinate 2,369 of CAHJXG010000526.1, read as the reverse complement.
TCAGGAACGCGATAAGGTGCATCTGCCGCCGACCCTGCATGTCCCGCCGTTCCCTCGCGCTGTTCGCGATGTCCAAGGTAGCAAGATCGGTGCCGGCGTCTGGGCACGGAACATGCTTCCCTCACCGGCCAGCATCCATCCGTGACAGCAGGAGCCATCCCATGCCCGCGATCTTCCTCGACTGCACCGACGACATGGCCCCGCTCTGGCAGGCCGTGCAGCGGCCGGGCGACCCGGCCGTCGCCGTCAACATGTCGCCGGGGCAGCCCGCGGACATCCCCGCCTTGCTGGCCGGCTACGACACCTGCATCGACGACCACAGCTACTTCGACGCCGCCACCTTGTCCCGCTGCGCCGGGCTGCGGCGGATCGTGTTCCTCGGCACCGGCGCGTCCTCCTTCATCGACGTCGCGGCGGCCGAGCGCCTCGGCATCGCGGTGGACACCATCAAGGGCTATGGCGACACCACGGTGGCCGAGCACACGATCACCCTGGCCATGGCCGCCGCCCGCGGCGTCGCGCGCATGGACCGCGAGATCCGGGCCGGTCAGTGGCGGCAGATCGAGGGCGTGCAGCTGTCCGGCAAGACGCTTGGCATCATCGGGCTGGGCGGCATCGGGCGGGAGGTGGCGCGCATGGCGAACGGGCTCGGCATGAAGGTGCTGGCCTGGAACCGCACCCCGGTCCCCGACGCGGCCGTGCCCGGCGCCGGCGCGGCGCTCGACGACGTGCTGGGACAATCCGACATCCTGTGCCTGACGCTGGCGCTGACCGAGGCCACGCGCGGCTTCCTGGACGGGGACAGGCTGGCGCGCACCAAGTCCGGCGTCATCTTCGTCAACACGGCGCGCGCCGACCTCGTGGACAACGCGGCCCTGGCGCGCCTGCTGGCGTCCGGGCACATCCGCCATGCCGCCATCGACGTGTTCTCGCCCGAGCCGCCGTTGCCGGACGACCCGCTGCTGAGCCTGCCCAACGTGACGCTCTCGGCCCATGCCGGGTTCATGACGCCGGAGGCGACGATGACGATGCTGCGCCGGGCGCTGGACATCGTGACCGCGGCCGGCATCCAGCGATGACCGGCCTTTGCTGGATCAATGCCAAGATCGGAAAAGCTGATCCGATCGGCTTGATAAAACGATTTGGATGATCCTGGCCCGGCAGGCAAGCTGATGGCTGGCAACAGGGGTGATGCGATGATCCGCACGGGTGACGCCTATCGCGAGGGGCTGCGGGACGGCCGCGAGGTGTGGATCGAGGGCGAGCGCGTGCGCGACGTGACGGCGCACCCGGCGCTGAAGCCGATCATCGACGTGCGCGCCCGCATGTACGACATGGCGTTCGAGGCGGCGCACCAGGACACGCTGACCTACGTCGAGGACAACCGGCGCAAGTCGATCTTCAACCGCCCGCCCACGGAGGCGAAGGACTGGACGGACAAGCTTGCCGCCGTGGACGCCGTGCTGAAGGACATCGGCGGCGTCGTCACCCGCGTCGGCGACGAGACGGTGGGCGAGATGTGGTCGCTGCAGGACGGTCGCGACGTGCTGGCCGAGATCGACCCGCGCTTCGCCGACAACATCGACCGCCACATCGCCGCCGTGCGCGACGGCGACCTGTTCCACGTCTCCGCCAACACCGACCCGAAGGGCGACCGGTCGCTGGCGCCGCAGGACCAGGATCCCGACATGATGGTGCGCGTCACGCGGGAGACCGACGCCGGCATCGTCATCCGCGGCGCCAAGTACGAGACGGCCGCCGCCTATGCCGACCAGGCGTTCCTGAAGCCCACCCTCGGCGCCTGGGCGAACGACAAGCTGTCGGACTACGCGGTCGGCTGCATCGTCAAGATGGGGGCGCCCGGGGTCAAGCACATCTGCCGCGCGGGCTTCGCCGGGCGCGGGCGCGTGGAGGACTACCCGCTCGCCAACCGGTTCGACGAGGTGGAGGCGCTGGTCGTGTTCGACGACGTGCTGATTCCGTGGGAGGACGTGTTCTTCTACCGCCACACCCGCGCCGCCCAGTTCATCCGCGGCACGCTGCACCGCTACTCCGCCTTCCCCTACGTGCTGCGGCTGATGTACACGGCCGACATGATGATCGGCGCGGCGCTGTGGAACGCGAAGCAGACCGGCCTCGACAAGCTGCAGGCGGTGCGGGAGAAGCTCGCGGAGCTGGTGTGCTACCGCGAGGGCATCAACGCGCACCTCACCGCCTCCATCGCGATGGCGGAGCGCAGCCCGGCAGGCCTGCTGATGCCGCATCAGTCCATGCTGTTCGCCGGGCGGGCGTTCGCCTGCTCGCAGCTGCCGGCGATGATGCACGTCGCGCGCGAGCTGTGCGGCGGGCAGATCTGCGTGACGCCCAAC
>CAHJXG010000525.1 GCA_903644035.1 Rhodospirillales bacterium | reverse complement strand
GCCGCTCGGCGCGGGGCTGCTGCTGGCCGGCGGCATCGCCGGGCTGCGGCCGGTGCCGACGTCCGAGTGGGGCGGGCTGATGCTGAACGCCGTGCTGTCCTTCGTCGCCATCGCCGGCGCCATCCCGCTCGGCATCGCGCTCGCCTTCGGGCGCCGGTCGACGCTGCCCTTCGTGCGCGGCCTGTGCACCGTCATGGTCGAGTTCTGGCGCGGCGTGCCGCTGCTGGGCGTGCTGTTCATGGGCCTGGTGCTGCTGCCCATGGTGCTGCCGGGCGGCGTCACGCTCGACAACCTGGTGCGCGCGCTGATCGTGCTGACGCTGTTCACCGCGGCTTATATGGCGGAGGTGGTGCGCGGCGGGCTGCATGGCGTGGCGCCGGGCCAGGCGGAGGCCGCGGCGGCGCTGGGATTGCATCCGCTGCAGGCGAACGTGACCGTGGTGCTGCCCCAGGCGATGCGGATCGCGCTGCCGGGGATCGTGAACGTGGTCGTGGACCTGTTTAAGGACACGACCCTCGTGTCCGTGGTCGGCCTGTTCGACCTGCTGGGCGTCGTGAACCAGTCGATCAAGGATCAGTCCTGGCTCGGCCTCGCCAACGAGGGCTATGCCTTTGCCGCCCTGCTGTTCTTCGCGTGCTGCTTGGCGCTGTCGCTCGCAGGCTCCATGCTGGAGCGGCGCCTGCGGGTGGGCGCCTGACCGCGCCGGCCGTCATTGCGGCACCGGCAGGGCGCGCGCCTGGGCGAGGCGGTGCTCCCTGATCATGATATACAGCCCGGCGCCGACGATGATGCCGGCACCGGCCAGGCTCGCGATCCCCGGGACGTCGCCGAACACCAGGAAGCCGAGCAGGATGCCCCAGAACAGCATGGTGTACTGGAACGGCACGATGGTGATGGCGGGGCCAAGCCGCAGCGCCAGGTTCACGCAGAGGTTGCCGGCCAAGGAGCCAAGCCCCAGCACCAGCATCAACCCGGCATCGACCGGGCCCGGCGCCACCCAGCCCTGAAGCAGCACGAGGCCCGCACCCATCAGCAGCGTTGCGCAGAGCTGCTGGACCATCAGCACGGACCGATGCAGGCCGGGCAGCCGACCGGTGACGACCAGGAAGCCGGCGTAGAGGACACTGCCGAGCAAGGCCGCCAGGGCGCCCGCCGACAGCCCGGTCGTGGGATGCAGGGCGATCAGCACGCCGCAGAACCCGGCGAACACCGCCGTCCACCGCCGCCACCCGACCCGTTCGCCCAGCAGGGCCGACAGCGCCGTGACCCAGATCGGGCCGGCCTGGTAGTAGGTGATCACCTCCGCCAGCGGCAGCGAGATCAGGGCGTAGAAGAACAGGCAGGCCTCGGCTGGCGACAGCACGAAACGCAGGAGCTGCAGCCGCGGCCGGTAGGATGTGTCCAAGGGCGGCAAACCGGTCCGCCAGAGCAGCGGCAGCATGATCGCAAGCCCCGCGACGCCGCGGATGAGCGTGAGCTGCCCCAAGGTGTAGATGCCGATCAGCTGCTTGCCCAACGTGTCGTTCAGGGCGAACAGGAACATGCCGAGCAGCATGAAGCCGATGCCGCTCAGGACGTTCTGACGGGTTTGGATGAGGGATGCAGGGGAGGCCATGCGGGCCGGCTAGCATACCAGGCCCGGCGCGGCCACCGGCTCGCCATGCACCATTGTCCGGGATGGGGCCGGTGGCGGGGATGGCTGGGGGACCTGGATTCGAACCAAGGCTTTCCGAGTCAGAGTCGGAAGTTCTACCGCTAAACTATCCCCCAACGCCGCAGCGCGGTGCAGCCTGGCAGATACCATGCCGCCCGGGACTGAGCAACCGTTCGCAGATGATTGTGAAGGTTCAGCTTGCCCCACTATCGAAGGGCGCGGAGACTGACGCCATATGGGACCTATGAAGGGACCCCCTTGATGGTCGATGGACTGCAACCGAACAGGGACCGAGACCCGCGCCGCCCGGCGTTCGCGGCACTCGATCTCGGAACCAACAACTGCCGGCTGCTGATCGGGGCGCCCGATGGCGGCGGCTTCCGCGTGCTGGACAGCTTCAGCCGCATCGTGCGCCTGGGTGAGGGGCTGCAGAGCACGGGACGCCTGAGCGTCCTCGCGATGGACCGCGCCATCGACGCGCTGCAGGCGTGTTCGGCCCGCATGGCCCGGCGGCCGATCCAGGCGATGCGGGCGATCGCCACCGAGGCGTGCCGGCGCGCCGCCAACGTCGGCGAGTTCCTGGCCCGCGTGCGCGCCGAGACCGGCATCCGGTTCGACGTGATCTCGGCGCGCGAGGAGGCGGAGCTTGCCCTGGAAAGCTGCGCGACGCTGCTGACCGGCACGGGCCGCCGGGCGCTGCTGTTCGACATCGGCGGCGGCTCGACCGAGGTCGCCTGGGTGCGCCTGGGCGGCCCCGGCGACCGGCCGGAGCTGATCGGCTACGACAGCCTGCCCATCGGCGTCGTCAACCTGTCCGAACGCTACGGCGCCGCCGCTTTCACCGCGGATGGGTTCCTCGCCATGGTGGACGAGGCCGCCGCCCGGCTGGCGCCGTTCGAGCGGGTGCACTGCATCGCGCATGAAAGCCGGATGGGCGGCGTGCGCCTGCTGGGCACCAGCGGCACGGTGACGACGCTGACCGGGGTGGCGATGGGGCTGCAGCGGTATCGGCGCCCGCTGGTCGATGGCCGCGTGCTGAGTGCGGCGGCGGCCGACCATGCGCTGGGCGTGCTGCGCGGCCTCGGGCGGGACGGCCTGGCGCTGCATCCTTGCGTGGGCAACGAGCGGGCGGACTTCGTTCTGCCGGGCTGCGCGGTGTTCGAGGCGATCCGCCGGACCTGGCCGGCCAGCGAGGTCGTCGTGGCCGACCGCGGCCTGCGGGAGGGCATGCTGCTGCGCATGATGCGCCAGCGGCAGGGCGGACCGGGCCGGGCCGGCGGGCCGAGGGACTCGCGCCGCCGGGCATTCTCCCCTACGGCCATGCCGGCATGAGCAACGACACCCCAAAAGGCACCACCGCGCTGCCGTCCCGCGGCCTCTCGGTCTCGCTGAGGACGGCGCGCGGCCGCACCACGGCGTCGCAGAAATGGCTGCAGCGGCAGTTGAACGATCCCTATGTGCGGGCGGCGAAGGAGCAGGGCTGGCGGTCGCGCGCCGCCTTCAAGCTGATCGAGCTAGACGACCGCTTCCACCTGATCGGCAAGGGCGCGAGGGTCGTGGACCTGGGCGCGGCGCCGGGCGGCTGGGCGCAGGTGGCGGTGCGGCGGGGTGCGGCGATGGTGGCGGGCATCGATCTGCTGCCGATGGACCCCGTGCCCGGCGCCACGATCCTGGAGGGCGACTTCATGGACGATGCCATGCCGGGCCGGCTCGCCGAGCTGCTGGGCGGCAAGGCGGACCTCGTGCTGTCGGACATGGCGCCCAACACCACCGGGCACAACGCGACCGACCACCTGCGCATCATGGCGCTGGCGGACCTCGCGCTGCACTTCGCGGTGGAGATGCTGGCGGACGGTGGCGGCTTCGTCGCCAAGGTGTTCCAGGGCGGGTCGGAGCGGGCCATGCTGGAGCGCATGAAGCGCTCCTTTGCCAGCGTCCGCCATGCGAAGCCGCCGTCCAGCCGCAAGGAATCGAGCGAGCTGTATGTGGTGGCGACCGGGTTCCGGTCGCGGGCGGCGGATTAGCGGAGGGAGGCGCTTCAGCGTCCGCTGGCGATCACGCCGCGCTTGCGCCGCTCCCCGCCGGGGCCTATGTCAAACCGCCAAGGATGGGGACCCGCAGGCGGGCCGCCCGCGGATGAAAGGTCCCCACCATGGCGCCCGACAGCACCCATACCGAAATGACCGGCCCGTCCCGCATCGAGGAGGCGCTGGCCTTCGACGACGTGCTGATCGTGCCCGCCTACTCCAAGGTGCTGCCGGCGAGCGTCAGCACGCGGGCGAAGCTGACCCGCACCATCAGCCTGCACATCCCGCTGATCTCGTCCGCCATGGACACCGTGACGGAGGGGGCCATGGCCATCGTCATGGCGCAGCTCGGCGGCATCGGGGTGATCCACAAGAACCTCGACATCGCCGAGCAGGCGGCGCAGGTCCGCCGGGTCAAGAAATTCGAGTCCGGCATGGTGGTGAACCCGCTGACCATCCATCCCGACCAGACGCTTGCGGAGGCCCGGGCGCTGATGGGGCAGCACCACATCAGCGGCTTCCCGGTGGTCGAGCGGGACACCGGGCGGCTGGTCGGCATCCTCACCAACCGCGACGTGCGCTTCGCCACCGACCCCGGCGTGCGCGTCTATGAGCTGATGACCCGGGAGAACCTGGTCACCGTGCCCGCCGACGTGGACCGGGAGGAGGCGCGGCACCTCCTGCACCGTCATCGCATCGAGAAGCTGCTGGTGGTCGATGACGCCTACCGGTGCATCGGCCTGATCACCGTGAAGGACATGGACAAGGCGCAGGCCCACCCCCTCGCCAACAAGGACGAGCTGGGCCGCCTGCGCGCCGCCGCCGCGACCGGGGTGGGGGAGGACGGATACGCCCGCGCGCAGGCGCTGGTGGCGGCAGAGGTCGACGTGATCGTGGTCGATACCGCGCATGGGCACTCCGCGGGCGTCCTCGGGTCGGTCGAGAAGATCAAGCGGCTGTCGAACGCCGTGCAGATCATCGCCGGCAACGTGGCGACGCCGGAGGGCGCCATCGCGCTGATCGAGGCCGGCGCCGACAGCGTGAAGATCGGCATCGGCCCCGGCAGCATCTGCACCACCCGCGTCGTGGCCGGCGTCGGCGTGCCGCAGTTCACCGCCGTGCTGGAGACCGCCGCCGCCTGCCGCGAGCGCGGCGTGCCGGCCATCGCCGATGGCGGCATCCGCACCTCGGGCGATTTGGTCAAGGCGATCGGCGCCGGGGCGGACTGCGCGATGGTCGGCAGCCTCCTGGCCGGGACGGAGGAGGCGCCGGGCGAGGTGTTCCTGTATCAGGGCCGGTCGTTCAAGAGCTACCGCGGCATGGGCAGCATCGGCGCCATGGCGCGCGGCTCCGCCGACCGGTACTTCCAGCAGGAGATCAAGGACACGCTGAAGCTGGTGCCGGAGGGGATCGAGGGCCGGGTCGGCTACAAGGGTCCGGTCGCCGCGGTCGTGCACCAGTTGGTGGGCGGCCTGCGGGCGGGCATGGGCTACACCGGCAGCGCCACCATCGACGAGCTGCAGCGCAACACCCGGTTCCGCCGCATCACCGGCGCCGGGCTGCGGGAAAGCCATGTGCACGACGTGGCGATCACCCGGGAGGCGCCGAACTACCGGCAGGAGCCATGAGCGCCCCGGTTGCAGGCGACTTTGACCACCCTCCTCCGATGACCCTGCCGGCGTGACCCCAGCCGCCCGCCTCGCGGCCTCCATCGAGCTGTTGACCGAGATCGACGCGCTGTCCCGCCGCCCGGCCGACGCGGTCGCGAACGACTTCTTCCGGGCACGGCGCTTCATCGGCTCCGGCGACCGCCGGGCGGTGTCGGACCGCGCGTGGCGGGTGCTGCGGGCGCGGCGGCGGCTCACCTGGTGGACGGCGCGGGCCGGGACCGCGGCCA